>CANFVB010000150.1 GCA_947450355.1 Bacteroidota bacterium | reverse complement strand
GTTTTTATGTTTGTGATACGTCAAACTCACATCACATTGTTGGCATTGCGGCACGTGTCCACAAGTCACACATTCCAATAATGGCGAATACCCGCGTCGGTTTTGAAACAAAATTACTTGTTCGCCCAAAGCCAAAGCATTCGTAATTTCTTCAATTAAAACATCGCTGAAATGTCCCACCATTTTTTTTCGGAAATACTTGTCTTTCAAATCTACCAATTCAATTTCTGGCATCAGTACGTTTCCGTAGCGTTCAAAAATTTCTACAAAACCATATTTCCCTGATTTTGCATTGTAATACGTTTCCATACTTGGCGTTGCAGAACCTAAAAGCACCTTCGCTTTTTGCAAATTTGCCAAAACTATTGCTGCATCTCGGGCGTGGTATCGTGGCGCAGGATCAACTTGCTTGTAGGTTTGCTCGTGTTCCTCATCGACAATTATAAATCCTAAATCTTGAAATGGCAAAAACAAAGCCGACCTCGCTCCTATTACTATTTGCGCTTTTTCGGAATTTTCTAAAACCTGATTCCAAACTTCTACCCGTTCATTATTGCTGTATTTAGAATGAAAAACTGCCACTTTATTTCCAAAATGCGCGCGCAATCTTCCTACTAATTGTGTGGTTAAAGCAATTTCTGGCAACAAATACAATACTTGTTTTCCTGTGGCAATATATTCTTCAATGAGTTTGGTATAAATTTCTGTTTTCCCGCTGGAAGTAACTCCGTGCAAAAGACAAACTTCTTTTTGGGTTAAATTTTCCTGAATTGCTTCAAATGCGGTTTGTTGCGCAACACTTAATTTCAGTTGGTTTTCACTGGATTTTCCTTTAAAATTCACGCGGTCTTCCTGAAGATAATATTCTTCAAAAATTTCTTTATCAATTAATGCTTTTACAATTGCAGTTGTGGAATTGGCTGTTTCTGTAAGCTTTTTAACGGTAATTGGTTTTTTTTCTGTTGCCGATAATTGAAAATAAGAAAGTACAATTTCCTTTTGTTTCGTAGCGTTTTTAAGTGTTTCCAGCAATTCTCCTAAACCTTCATTTGAATCATATTTAGCGTTCAAGCGAACATAACGCACCAATTTAGGTTTGTAGTTTTCCAACATTTCTTCCTGCAAAACCAAGATATTTTTGTCTATTAATTTTTGAAGAATTGGAAAAATATTCTTCTTATTCAAAATGGCAATAATATCCTGAACTTTCAACGAACTTTGTTGTTGTAACGCCTGATAAATTAAAAATTCATCATCAGAAAGTTGGCTTTCATCAACAAATAAATCTTGTTTTTGAGAAATTACGGTTTCACTTTCCAGTAATAAAGCACTTGGAATTGCACCTCGATAGACATCGCCAATCGCACACATATAATAGGACGCAATCCATTGCCAATGTGCGATTTGAATTTCGTTAACCAATGGTTTTTCATCCAAAATTTGATGAATTTCTTTGGCTTCATATAAAGTTGGGGCGTTTTGATGCAATTCGATTACTAATGCCGTGTAAATTTTACTTTTCCCGAAAGGCACCGCCACACGCATTCCTTTTTTAATATAGTTGAATTCTGCTTCAGAAATCCTATAGGTAAAGGTTTTGGCGAGGGAAAGCGGTAAAATTACTTCGACGAAAAACTGCATTTATATTTGGTTGTAAGTTATAGAGAATTGATGAATATTATTTTTTTTTGGAGCTATTTCCCGCTTTCCGTTTCAATCCACGCCCAAAAGCGTGGGATTTCCACTGCAATCGGGGCTATCCCAATAGTATGTAATCATAAATAAAATCGTTAATTTGTTCACTTTCAGAATCAAATTTTAAAACGATTCTTGAAGTTAATTTATTTATCCAATTTTCAATTTCTTCAAATGAATTTAAATTATTTAAAAAGTTTAAAAGATCATTTTCTCTTGTAAAAACAGCAATAAAAAGTATAATATCTTCTTTGAAACTATCTGCATAATTTTCTTCAGTCTTGTACAAACTGTTTTCAAAATACGATATTTTTTGTTCAAAACTTAACATATGTCTTTTGATAAATGATATTCTTTTGTTTCTTTTGAATTAATAGTTTTTTCAATAAAAATTAAATTGTTTACAGGATTTTCAATAGTTAAAAACACAGGTAAATCATTCATATTTAAAACTAAAGTTACGACGTAATCATTTTTATATTCAGAAGCCATAAAAAACTCTTTTTCAGTTAATCTAAATCTTCCTTTTTTCTCTCTAATTCCCTTTACTTCGGCTAAATAAGAACTTTCATTAACACTAATTTGAAAATCATATCCGTCTCCATATAATCTCGCATCTTCTAAAATTCCATTATTAAAAGTAGAAATTTCATTGAAATTATTCATAAAATAGAGTTCGGCTTCCAATCCTGTTTCTTGAAGTTTTTTAAATCTTGATTTCACAATAGGTTTAACTTCAACAAAAAGTTCTTTTATCTTATAATTTTCTTTCAAATATAATTTTACAATATCTGAATATCCTTTGACATTTTCATTACCAAATAAACTGTCAATCAAATATTTTCTATGAATATAAGTATCTCCTTTTTGCCACCAACCCTTTCTTCCGTTGTTTGGAAAAAATGGGTCAAATAAATCCATTCTGTTTTTTACAACACTTCCTGTTTCAACTATTCCAATTTCTACGAAATAGTTAAAAAAATTAATTTTGGTATTAAAGCCAAATTCCTTAATAAATGAGTTGTCAAATTTTGACAATCCATAACCAAGCAAATTTAGAATTTCATAATTTTCGTGTTTAATACCTTTTTGCTCCATAAGTTAAGCAGTAAATTTAAAGGAATATTTATAAGAAATTTTAAAAGGAATATTTTCTACTTCAAAAAGTAATTGTTGCAAAGCATCTTCGGCAACAATATTTACTTGTTCTTCGATTTTTTTATATTCAACAAAGTTGTTCAATACTTTTATTGCATCTTTTTTGTAATGCTTGGAAACTCCGTTTCGATAATTGTGTAAATAATGAGTAATCAAAGCCTTGTCGAAAGGTTCAACAACTTTTATTTGATACTTTTTGCCATCAAATTCTTCAATACTCACTGTTTGCTGAACTGCCATCTTTTAGTTTTATGCTTTACGCAAAATTACAATTATATTTTAATAATTCGGAAGTTAATGTTTTGCGATTCGGTTTGTTTAAATGACAAATCAGGCGCTATGTGATTCTTCCTGCGTCAGAATGACAAAAAAACTCAAATCATTTCAATCGTTCCCAATATTGTGTTCTTCCGAAGAGCGAAATCCCTATGTAGCCTCGCACTTTGAGTTTATCGGGTTCTTCAAGTGTGATGTAGCATTTGTATAATTTTCCGCTTTTAGGGTCAAGAATTCTACCGTTACAGTATTCATCTCCTTCTTTTACCAATCCTTTTATTACGGTTAATCCTAAAATGGCTTTGTTTTTATCCTCACCAATACAGTTTTCACAAACGCGATTTCGACTTTTAGGATTGAAAATCTCGTTGACTTTTCCGTATATTTTATTGTTGTGCTCGAAGATTTCCACAACAGAAATAACTTTTCCTGTTACGTCGTCAATAGTGTTCCATTTTCCAATAACGCCGTGGGATTGCCCGTGGAATTGTGTGGAAAGGAAAAGTAAAATGAAACATACAATTGTCTTCATACCATAAACGTTTTTAGCCCTGATAGCAGCGGTATCCCACGCTTTTGGGCGTGGATATAGCGGATAGCAGGAATAGCTCCAAAAAAAACTACTTATTCTAATTTTTTAACTTTCAATTTGCTGATTATTGAATTCAACTCGAATCCGAGCAATAAAATCATACAATTTATCCAAATATAGAACATCATTATCAATAATGTGCCAATTGAGCCATAAAGTTCGTTGTATTTTGAGAATTTGATTACCCAAATCCCAAAGAAATACGATGAAATTATGACGAGAATAGTTGTAAATACTGAGCCTATCGTAATAAATGACGGTTTGTTTTTTTGTTTGGTTCCAAATCGAAAGAGCACCGAAATTGTAACCAAAATCATCAAAATTACAAAAGCGTAGCGTCCTAAAATAATCAATGGAATTCGGTCGCTCAACATATCTTGAATGATTGTTTTTTGGATGAAAACCTCAAAGACTACAATAGCGGAAACCGTTATAATCAGTAGGAAAGACAGCAATAACGACAGTGCTAACGAAATTAAATACTGATGGAAAAATCCTCTTTTTTCCAAAACGTGACGGGACGATTCAAAGCCACCAAGGATTCCGTTGAGACCATTTGCCATTAATAAAATCGACAATAAAAATCCTGTAGAAACCAATCCGGAATGGCTATTATTGAGAATATCGTTGACAATATTAGCAATAGCATCGTAGGTATTTGGGGGCACGCCTTCCTTGACAAATTGCAGGAAATCAGCCTGAAAACCCTCGATTGGAATGTAGGGAATGAGGTTCAAAATGAACAATGCAAAGGGGAATAACGCCATAAAAAAGCTGAATGCAACGGCGCTTGCGTGATAGGACAAGGCGCCTTCCAGAATCCCAACAGAGTACAATTTTATCAAATCAAAAAGCGATAAACCGTGTAACCATAAGGGTTTTATCCGTTGCAAAACGTGAACAATATTCCGAAGTACTGGTATTTTTTCTATTTGCATTGCTGTTAATTACAATTGTATTTATGCCTTCCGCATTTGCAGTTATGCCATCCGCATTTGTATTTATGCCTCCCGCATTTGTATTTATGCCTCCCGCATTTGTATTTATACCTCCCGCATTTGTATTTATGCCTCCCGCATTTGTATTTATGCCTCCCGCATTTATATTTATACCTCCCGCATTTGTATTTATGCCTTCCGCATTTGTATTTATACCTTCCGCATTTGCATTTATACCTTCCGCATTTGCATTTATGCCTATCGTCTTTGCATGTTTACTATCCTTTGAGAATTTATAATTTATAATTTATAATTCACAATTTATAATTATTTTTAAACCGCTTTCAAACTCAAATCCATATTGTAAATCGAGTGCGTTAATGCCCCCGAAGATATATAATTTACGCCACATTCGGCATAGTTTCTAATGGTAGTTTCGTTGATATTTCCAGACGATTCCGTGAGGCATTTATCACCAATCATAGCAACCGCTTTTCGAGTATCATCGTAATTAAAATTGTCAATCAAAATCCGAAAAACGCCTTCATTCGTCAAAATTTCTTCTATTTCATTAAGGTTTCTAGCCTCGACAATTATCTTTAAATCCAATGAATTTTCCTTCAAATACGCCTT
>CANFVB010000149.1 GCA_947450355.1 Bacteroidota bacterium | reverse complement strand
GAAGAAGTGATTTTAAAAATACAATTAAAAAAAGAAGTGCTATGAATATAGTAGATCGCGCGAAAGCGCCCACACCGAAATTTTTTAGGATTTTGAGAAGTATAGGATTGGTTTTGTTGGCCATAAGCGGAACGATTATTGCCGCTCCTGTTGCGTTGCCTGTTGCACTTGTTAGTGTTGCGGGATATGTGGCGGTTGCTGGTGGTGTGATTTCGGCGGTTAGCCAATTGACAAGTCCCAGTCCCCTAACCCCCGAAGATAGTGAGACCCTGAAACAAGTTCAGGGGGACAAACGAAACCAGGGGGACAAACAAGTTCAGGGGGACGACCCTGAAATAAATTCAGGGTAAATGGAAACTAATATTTCCCTTAGAACTGGAACAGCAGCAGGAACTTTATTGAGCATTTTGCCTAATTTATTTTCTGAAGATGTATTAAAAACAATTATCTTAGCAGCTCTGGGAGCAACGGTAAGTTTTACGGTTTCGCTCTTGTTGAAATGGATTATCAAATTTAAAAATAAATAGTTCGGTTTTGGCTTGGTAACCTTTTACGAATTATTATGAGAAAGCCTAGTCTATTTTTAGACCAGGCTTTTTTTGTAGGTTGAGGTTTTGCCGATTTACGAAGAAGTGGATGTTCGTAAACTTTCAATTTTTAGTTTTACAGAAAGTTGATACAAACGGCAATTCCAATAAATTATTTTATATAGACCCTTTTATACACTAATCTTTTATGTGTATAGCATCCCAATTATATCTTCTACAAACGCTTTTATTTTTTGTCCCTTTGGTTTATATTTTCCCGGATGTCCACATTTATTTCTAAGGTCAAGACATGTGTTTTTCAGTTCTTCCTTTGTTGTTTTGTCTATTTGTTTTAGTTTACAAGCGAGTTCTAATAAATATTCATCTTTTATATATCCAAAATCATCGATTACTTTAATTTCTTTAGCTTTAATATAAATTTTCTTTAATTCAGTATTTATGAATCCTAAAGATTCTGTCAGGCACATTTTTTGAATTTTATATACAGATGCCGTCCATAAAAATATAACGCCCGCTCTTAAAGCATTTGCTTTAAAACATTTAATCCCTTCATTTAAATAATCCCTTTCTTCTTTATCGGTTACTTTTGCAAGAATATATTCCAATTCTGATGTGTCAAAAAAGTCGAATTTTTCTTTTTCTAAATTAAGTGTATCTAAAGGACTTGAGTTATATTTTTCTGGAGGAAAACAAAGTTCATTATAAAGTTTAAGTGTTACTGAATTTTTAATTTTTAATTCATCTAAAATGCTAGTTAAAGAGATGCCATCTTCGGTCAAGTGCTTTACGTATGTGTTTTTTATTGACCTTGTGGTAAGTACTTTGTTGATATTTTGTTTAGCTAAACTAATTTTAAAAGTATGATGAATAGTTCTGTCAGACATAGGTTTCCCTTCTTTTTGACCCTCAAATAGATATGTTTTTGGTTGAAATTGAACAAAGTAATTTCTAAGAATTACTAAAATCGATGCAGGCAAAAAAGCTATTCGTTTTACGTTAGTTTTGTTGTCACGTATTGTAATAATTTTTTTGGTGCTATTAATGTCCGTAATTTTTAAGTTTATGATTTCGTTTACATCGATACCGATTGCATACATACATTGAAAAATCGCCCTATGTTTTAGATTCGTAATTCCTAAAAAAAATTCTGCAATCTCTTTTTTAGTAAAAAACTCTTTTTGATTTCGAATAGGTTTTGGTGTAGGTATTAAATTGACATCTAAATTGCTTTGTAGTATAATATTGAAACCGTAGTTTATTCCATATTTGACAGGTCTTAAAGTTCCATTTTTAGGATTATTATTTTTGAAAAGAGATTTGGAAAATTCAGCTAAGTCTTCAGAATTGATTAATGTCACATCATCTTTGCTACAAAACTTTACAAATTTTTTAATTCCAGACAAATATAACCTAATTGTTGAGTCAGAACAATTGTCACTTCTTAATTGGCTTTCAACTTTATTGTAGAATAACTCTTGTTTCATATTTTGACTGAGGTATTATTGTGAATATTGTTTCCTTGCTAGAGTTTGTGGCGTCTTATTGTATTTTTTTTTCATAACCGCTGATAGAATTTATGAAAATGGAACGAACAATTTACTGAAAAACTAGCCATGGGATTTAGCAAGTGTTACAGGTACTAATTATTGACTGGCTTCAAATTTTTTAAATAATTCACCAAATAAACTTTTAATTAAATCTCTATTTGCATCCTCGGGCTCATCTTTATTATCTAGAATATTTTCGTATTCTGTAAATAGGCTAGAAGGACTTTCAACATCAATGATAAAACTTCTGAATTTCAAATAACGACTGATGTAAACTGCCTCATAAGCATCTAATAAAGCATTTTTTGCTAAGCATTTTAATTCACTTAAGTTTTCATACTGAAATTGAAGCTTTTGACTTAAACTTAAATCATTGAAATTCTCTGGACTAAGTTTTAATCCTCTTGAATCATTACTTCCAAAAGCTTCTACTTGTCCCCAATTGTTATCGCTTTGCTGTGGATATTGAATTAGAAAATCGACATAAGATTTGAATAGATTAGAGCTTAAAACCTTAATGTTGTCAAAATCTTTATTTTCAGAAAACCACTCTATAAAGTATTCTAGTCTATCAGATGGAACTATAACGAAAGCTATATCTTGTTGATCAAAATTTAAATCTTTATTTATACGCCACTCATTTTCCCATCTCATATCATAGGAATTATTGTATACCTCAATTAAATGTGGGGAGTTTAAAACCAGTTTCTTTATTTTTATGTCATCGCTTCCATTCAAATATTCTACAGGTCTTAAACCGTTATTTTGTAAAAAATCGTGGAGAAAACAAATCCCAAACTCAGAACCTCGAGCCTTGAAATGTTTGGGAACATCTAAATAATCGCTTAAACTAAAACTTACTGATTTTATTTCATTACAGTTTTTCGGTAAAATTTTCAATTTATTGACAAAGTAGCTTTTAGGATTTGCGTATAACACTTTCTCATCAAAAATATTTTTAAAACGACTTTCAGCATCAAGATTTTTGTAATGATCTTTAATCCTATCTTTAGAAAATTTCTTCTCATACCTGCAGTCTGGAGAACTAATTATATTATAAAATAACTTACATTCCAAAGACTCTAATCTTTCAATGACATGGCTATATGTTGTAGGTTTTGGTGAATTTAGATGGTCAGTATTATATGTTAGATTATAATCCTCAATTTTTATCATATGTTTAATATTATTACCGCTAATTTGTTTAAGGCGCTACAAAGTAGCTACTGTTTACTGATATTTTGTAGATTGGCGAAAGTATATATTGTATTATATGTTTTCAAATGTAGTCTTTTACACTGGATATTTGGGATTTATTATTTCTTACAATATCTCTGTAAAATTACTCTTCGCATTTCGTTAATGAGTAGGATGTTTTTTTGGAATTGGGTTTCTTGTAGTTCCAGTAACCTCAGCGCTTGGACTTGGGTTTTGTGCAGCTCGTGTTCCTGGAGTAATTCGGCTACTTTTGAGATAAATTCTTTTTTGAATTCTTTGATTCTTAGAAACGGAATGACAGAACCACAAAGGGATTGGTGCCAAAAGCGTGCTTTCCAAAGGCTGTAAGCGAGCCAGTAGATAGTTTCGGCATCTTCAGGGTTGGCGAAGTTTATTACAAAACTGTTGGTAAAAGGTTCTTTTTGCGGTTTTCCGCTGTTCATCCCTTTGTTGAGTATGAAGATCTGATTTCCTTTGTAGCTTGTTTTCGGCTGGTGGGTTTTGATGATGAAGCTTGGCATATAAATTTTTTTAGAGGTTTTACTTAATATATTCGGTACTCATTAGGCGCAAGAAAAGTCCAAAATCTCGGGTTTCGTTGAGGTGGTTTAGGAGCTTTATAGCTTCTTCTCTGGGCATTTGGAACTGGTAAATGAAGGAATCCCCGCCTTTTATGAGTTTGTCCTTTTGGATGCTATATACATAGTCACAAATGTAATCTCCGCCCTCGATGATGTAGAAAATTGGTGCTGTCATAATTGGATTTTTAATGAATTTCAAACCTTACAAATAATTTTTTTTTCGAAATCAAATTTTTAAAAAATGATATTTAATAATGAAAAAGAAAGCCATCTGTAAAAATCAAATTCAAATAAGGAAAGTAAAAAATTGAAAATACTCTCTTGAAAAGAAAGGGTTCGGAAAAAAAGTATATCAAAAAAAAAACAAAAAGGATTCAAATGCGACAGCTTTTGAACCCTTTTTTCACTGCAAGGATTTACTTTTTTCTTCCTCCGAAACCTATTCTTTTCAGAGGAAGATTTTATATTTTTAGGCGTGCCGGTACTTTTGTTTTGAATTTGATTTTTATATTCGCGAAACTTTTTATTTATTTCTCGAAAAACCAATAATTCCAAAAAAAGAAAACGTTGTTGATTGTAGGATTTTGAATTGGACTTACGGCAGCACGATTTAATTCCAATAAAGGTGGTTTTGAGGATTTTGTTTTTATTTTGCAACGGCAGCATGATTGATTCCAACACCCTTTCTTTTTGCGAAATGGAGGAACCTGCAGGAGGACATCAGGCGGGAAAAATACCGACCCAGCAGTGCTTTGGCTTGCGAGTTAAAAATTCAGCATCAAACAATTTATAGGTATTTTTGGCTCGCAAGCCTTAGCAATGGTAGGACTCGGATTTATCGGCTGGTGGCTGTATGCAGGTTCTGGAATGTAGCTCTTATTAGTTATGTTCACGCACTCCTCAGCTGCTGGGCGGAAGCAACACAACTAAGTCCGGCGGAACGCCGAGCTAAAAAGGCTGAAGCCCAGCAGCTGCACTTTAAATATTATATCAGCCGCAACCCCACAACGCTTAGGCTGGTAGCTGAAAAGTTAAACGGAAAAGAGGAATTTGTGATTTGGAAAAAGTTGTTGCGAAAAGGGTAGCTCTACCAGCCTTAGCGGTGTGTGGGATTGCTGCGTTCCGGTTTAAAAGTGCCTTCTTACCACTTGCGTGAACAGAACTAAAAATGTTTTTTTGCTTTTTAGCAAAATGAAAACATAGATGTCGTCCCCTTTTGGGACGACATACCGAGTGTTGTTGGCAGCAGCGAGAGCAAGGGTTTGGGAATTTGGAAAAACAGTCCGCGATAGTGGCTGTTTTTTAATTCCAAACTGTTGCTGGGTTCTTTAGGTTTTGTGGGTGCTAAAAAGTTATTATGAAAATAGATTTTGATGTTCTTCAGTATTGTAATTATGGAAATGCCAAAGCACCTACAAAAACTTTTTTG
>CANFVB010000148.1 GCA_947450355.1 Bacteroidota bacterium | reverse complement strand
TTTATGAAAAAGACATTGAAGGTAGGTTTTTGGGAATTTATCGCCCGATTAATTCTTACTTATAGAATCACAATACTGGTAATTATCGTTGCCATCACAATTTTCCTTGGTTTGCAATGGAAAAACTTAAGTATGACCTATACTGAAGCGAATTTGCTTCCAAAAACACACATTGTAAACAGACAATATGATGATTTCCTGACTAAATTTGGTGAAGAAGGAAATCTAATCGTAATTGGTTTCAAAGACCCGAACTTTTTCACTCCTAAAGCCTTTGCTGCTTGGAATGAATTAATGACTGGACTAAAAAATTCTAAAGAAGTTGAATTGGTTGTTTCTTTAAACGACTTAAAGAAATTACAAAAAGATACACTGGCAGAAAAATTTGAATTGGTGCCACTTATCAATCAAAATCAAACGTTAAATCTTGCCTATTTACAAAAAATAAAATTGGAACTTTTTAATAATTTACCTTTTTACGAGGGACTATTATTCAATAAAAAATCAGGTAGTATTCGTTCGGCAATTTACTTGAAAAAATCAATTGTAAATACCGCTGAAAGAAAAACATTTATCCTTGAAAACCTTATTCCAAAAATTGATAAGTTTGAAAAATCCACTGGAATAGACCTCCGAGTTTCAGGAATGCCGTACATCAGAACCATCAATGCCGAAAATATGAAAGGCGAAATCGGACTTTTTATCGGTGCCGCTTTACTGATTACGTCTTTGATTTTCTTCCTGTTTTTCCGTTCTTACAGAGCCACTTTTATCTCGATTTTCATCTTGATATTTGGTGTAATGTGGTCTTTCGGAACCTTAGGATTATTTCATTACAGAATCACAATCTTGACGGCGATAATTCCACCGTTGATAATTGTAATCGGAATTACAAATTGTATTTTCCTCATCAATAAATACCAGCAAGAAATAAAATTGCACAATAATCAAGCAAAAGCTTTGCAACGTGTCATTTCAAAAATCGGGGTTTCTACCTTAATGACGAACCTTACAACTGCTGCTGGATTTGCCACTTTTATGATTACAGGCAACGATTTGCTATTTGAATTTGGCTTGGTAACTTCCATAAATGTAATCACAGTGTATCTTTTAACGTTGGTTGTTGTGCCAATAATGTACAGTTTTATGCACGTTCCAAAGGAAAAACATTTGTATCATTTAAGCAAAACCTACCTTTCTTCCGTTTTGGATTGGGTGGAACACATCGTGAAAACCAAACGAAGTTATATCTATTCTATTTACGGATTGCTATTGGTTTTCAGTGTAATTGGTGTGGTGCAAATGAAAGTTTCAGGCAGTTTAATTGGTGAAATGCCAAAAAGTGCGTCGTTTTTTAAAGACATCGTATTTTTTGAAAAAGAATTCAATGGCGTAATGCCGCTAGAAATTATGATTGACACCAAACATAAAAAAGGGGTTATGAAATTGTCCACAATGAAAAAAATGGACGAATTGCAAAAAACGATTGAGCAAATTCCAGAACTTTCAAAACCTGTTTCAATTGTCAATTTGGTGAAATATTCCAAACAAGCATTCTACAACGGAAAACCTGAATTTTATGAATTGCCAACTTCTCAAGAGCAAGTATTTATTCTTTCGTATGCCAAAAACGCCACTAAAAACTCGAAAGAAAATCTAATGAAAAGCTATGTTGATTCTACAGGTCAATACGCCAGAATTACGACTTTTATGAAAGATATCGGCACCAAAGACATGTCGAAAATCGAAGGGAAATTAAGAACAAAAATCGACGAAATTTTCCCAAAAGATCGCTATGAAGTTACGCTCACAGGAAAAGCGCTGGTGTTCCAAAAAGGCACAACCTACCTTATAAACAACTTAATCGAATCGCTAATATTTGCCATTTTCCTAATCGCAGGGCTTATGGCGTATATGTTTCGCTCGGCAAAAATGATTTTCGTTTCCGTAATCACCAACATTTTGCCGCTTTGCATCACTTCCGGATTAATGGGTTATTTAGGAATTCCCCTGAAACCATCAACGATTTTAGTGTTCAGCATCGCCTTTGGGATTTCCGTGGACAACGCCATTCAATTTATGGCAAAATACCGCCACGATCTCATCCAAAACAACGGAAAAATCAAAAAATCAGTTTTTAGTGCCTTGCGAGAAACAGGAATTAGCACGTTTTACACCTCAATTGTCCTGATTTTTGGCTTCGCTATTTTCACACTTTCCAGCTTTGGCGGCACCGTAGCACTGGGCGGATTAATTTCTTGCACCTTGCTGTTCGCTATGTTTGCCAACCTTTTGGTGTTACCCGCATTGGTACTCACATTTGAAAAAAAGAAGGCTAAAAACGAAGAATAATTTCTTTTTGGGCGTGCCCTCGTTTTGAACTTCATTACATTATTTTGGAAATTAAAAAGTGGGGCACCTGAGAAATAAAGTGGGGCACCTAAAAGCATGCCTTTTTTGAAGTAATTTATGGGGAAAACTGGGAGATTAAAATGGGGAAAATTTGGGTAAGAAACCTCTATAAAATCAAAAAAGCCATCCTTAGATTCTGAAATAAATTCAAAATAAATGGAAAGCTTTTCATTGGTCTAACTACTAAACCGGCTACGAGTTACAAAGTCGTAGCAAAACAACACAACAATCTTAAAAACCTTTTTGGGGCAAAAAAGTCACACTTTTCAGTATGACTTTCCCCAATTTAAGCGGTCTGGACGGGACTCGAACCCGCGACCCCATGCGTGACAGGCATGTATTCTAACCAGCTGAACTACCAAACCAGCGCTTTATTGCGAGTGCAAATATACAATCTATTTCGACTCTCGCAAGTGTTTTTTGATAAAAATTTAAATAAAGTTTTTGCAATTTATCCAAAGGTTTGTTTTTCAACAAGGTATGTCGTAAGTATTTTCTCAAAATCGGCACCAGCAGCAACTGGAACATACTTAATTTTGTTTTGGGCACATGTTAACGCTATCTTTTTGAAATAATCTGATACTTGTATTTCATACGCTTCTTTTACAGAATCAGCAAAAATATTAATTTCATCACCCGATTCTAAATCTATGAATTTCCTTGGGGCAGTATCAAAATCAAAATTTAATTCTGTTTTTTTATCAATTACGTGGAACAAAACTACTTTGTGCTTGTTGTGTTTTAAATGCTGCAAAGCCGTAAACAAAGCTTCTTCATTTCCAGATTGAAACATATCCGTAAATAAAACTAGCATCGAGCGACGGTGAATTTTCTCGGCTATTTGATGTAAAAAAGTAACTGTATCGGTATTTTTAGTGCTTTTTTGATTTTCTAATAATGATTCTAATTTGTTCAAAATCATTCGGTGGTGGCGATCACTTCCTTTCTCAGGTGCGTAAAACTCATATTCATCAGAATACACACTCAACCCAATTGCGTCGCGTTGTTTCTTTAATAAATTCATCAAAACCGCTGAAGCTAAAACGGAAAATCCAATCTTATTTTCATAAAACAACTGACCGTCTTTCAACTTTGGATAATGCATCGACGACGAATTATCGATAATTATATGACACCGTAAATTGGTTTCCTCCTCGTATCTTTTGGTATATAGTCGGTCGGTTTTCGCAAACAATTTCCAATCGATGTGCTTCGTACTTTCGCCAGGGTTATACACTTTATGTTCTGCAAATTCAGCAGAAAATCCATGAAACGGACTTTTATGCATTCCCGAAATAAACCCTTCCACAACCTGATTTGCCAACAATTCTAAATGCTGAAAACTCGAGATTTTCTCTATTTGTGATTCAATTTTCATTTTCCAAATGTATTAAAAGATTTAAAGATTTAAAAATTAAAAGATTGGAAATATAGCAACTGAAATAAATTCTGTATAAATAAAAAAGGCTTGACTTTAGACTGAACCCAAAAGTTTGGACAAATTTATAATTAATTTTGATAATAATGAGCTCGATATTTTATCGGGCTCATTTTGTTTAAATTAGACTTACTTCTGTCGTTATTATAATAGTTTATATATTCTTTGATTTCCATTTTTAATTGTTCAATTGAGGTGTATTTTTTTAGATAAAACAGCTCAGATTTTAATATTCCAAAGAAATTTTCAATAATTGCATTATCCAGACAATTTCCTTTTCTAGACATACTTTGTATGATTCCTTTTTCTTTCAATTGATTTTGATATCTTTTCATTTGATATTGCCAGCCTTGATCTGAATGTAGAATTAGGTTTGTATTGTTTGGTATTTTCTTAAAAGCTTTATTTAACATCATTACAACTTGATTAAATACTGGTCGTTCTGTGAGTTCATAACTGATTATTTCTTGATTAAATAAATCAATAATAGGAGATAAATACAATTTATGACCAGAGACATTAAACTCGGTTATATCGGTTGCCCATTTCTGATTTGGTGCGGTTGCTTTAAATTTCCTCTCTAAAATATTTGGTGCAATTTTACCCTGTTCGCCTTTATATGATTTATATTTCTTTACTCTAATTAAACTTTTTAGCCCTAATAATTTCATCAATCTTAAAACAGTTTTATGATTGATAATTATTGCTTTGCTATTGAGTTCATCAGTAATTCGTCTGTATCCATAACGTCCTTTATGCTTGTGATAAATGGATGTTATTAACTCTTTCATCACTTGATATTTATCGTCTGATTTAACCTTTTTTTGATGATAGTAAAAATTGCTGCGTGCCATATTGGTTTGATTTAAAAGTAAATTCAAATCAAATTTATGCCTTAATTCCATTATGACTTGCGCTTTCTGGCTTTCTCTTCTGCTTGAATTAAGGCTTGCAACTTTTTTAGCAATTCGTTCTCACAACGCAATGCTTCATTCTCTAAAAGAAGTTCTTCTTCTCTTGTTAGTGGTTTGTCAGATTTTCTCTTTTTACGTTTATTGGTATCCATAGATTTTGGTTTGCCTCTGGTTTTTGGGTATAAGCCTACTAAACCAAAATTAGCAAAATCTTTCTTCCATTTTACAATAATACTTGTATCGGGGATATTAAATTTTATACTTGTTTCGCGCAAAGACAATAAATCTTTGTCAATTGCTTTTAATACTTTCAATTTAAAATCTAACGAATAACTTTGATTCTTTCTTGGTAACAAACTAATGGCACCATACTCTTTATAAAATCCAACCCATTTACGAATATTAGATTTACTTAAACCTTTTTGAGCGGAAACATAGTCCCAAGAATAATGTTGCTCTACTACTAATTTTACACATTCAAGTTTAAATGTGTAATCATACTTGACTTTTCTTTCCATAAAAATACCCCCAAATAGTGTCTAACTTTTTGGGGGCAGTCTA
>CANFVB010000147.1 GCA_947450355.1 Bacteroidota bacterium | reverse complement strand
GTCGGATGACCCTCATCCGAGCTGCCGACGATTGATTTCTGGTCGGATGACCCTCAGCCAACCCGCCGACGATTGATTTCTCCTCGGATACTCAGTATCCAACCCGCCGACGATCGTTTTCTCCTCGGATACTGAGTATCCAGCTCGCTGACGATCGTTTTCTCCTCGGATACTGAGTATCCAACCCGCCGACGATCGTTTTCTCCTCGGATACTGAGTATCCAACCCGCCGACAATCGTTTTCTCCTCGGATACTCAGTATCCAACCTGCCGACGATTGATTTCTTATCAGATACTCAGTATCCAACCCGCCGACAATCGTTTTCTTATCAGATACTCAGTTTCCAACCCGCCGACAATCGTTTTCTCCTCGGATACTCAATATCCAACCTGCCGACAATCGTTTTCTCCTCAGATGACCCTAAGATAATCTCCCAGCCCCCTAACCCCAGAAGGGGGAACTCGCAACGGACAAAAAAAACCACAACAGAATTAGATTTTGTTGTGGTTTTTTAATTTTTCTGTGGAAATCTATGAAATCTATGAAAATCTGCTTTTTATTACATATTATTTTTCACTACAATTTACAAACTTGTTTGTAAACCTTCGTGTTTTATCTTCGTGAACCTTAGTGAAATATTTTTCAAAAACAAATTCTCGATTTCCACTAAAAATAAAAAGCTCGGACATAAATCCGAGCAGTTGGCGTGTATTACATCCTACAGTCATATAAACTGCAAAATGAATTTGAATTTATTTTCCACCTTTATTAGGTGACTGAAGTGCTAAGGCAAATGCTATTCCGAACAATAGCGTGATTAGCCCTGCAAAATACGGGATTAAGTTAGACATCTTTGCTGTTCTGTATTAGTTTTAAATAAATACCAAATGCTAATATCGACGGAACCCAAATTCCAATAAATATCGCTTGATCCTTGTTCCCCTGAAAAAATAAAATCTCTGAATAAATTAGAGAAAGTAATGCCGAAATGAATAAAAGTTTATCGGATAATGTGAATTTTTTTAACATCTTGTAATTTTAAAATTGTTTATAATACTATTATAAGTAAAGCTATTGATATAAAATGCTTATTAGATATTTATATCAATTTTTTATAATAACATTATGTGTTGTTGTAGCGGTTTGATTTTTAAATTGAGATTTATTACTTTGTTATTAATAAGCGCTCAACTCTATAGGAATAGCTAAAAAAAAACCACAACAGAATTAGATTTTGTTGTGGTTTTTTATTGAATAATTTCAGATGTATAAAATTATTTAGATAACAATTAATTGAACCAGAAATAACGAATTCCTTTATAAACCCCTATAATTGTCATTAAGCACATCATAATAAAAGCAGCAAAATAACGAAATCTGTATGTATAACTAACTAAACTATCATTTGAAGTGTCTTCTTTCCATTTTTTCAATGGGTTTCCCATTGTAACCCAAAATATCAATATTATTAATGGAAAAAACAATCCAAAGAAAGCGTTGTCATTTTCTTTAGCCGAATGTTTAACTATCAATGAAATATTTAAAAGTATAAATTGTTCCATTTGTAAATTTCAGTTATTTTTTTCATTGCGTCCATTAGCTTTGTCTGTCAAACATCAGACTTTATTTATTTTCAAATGTAGTTTTAAATATTCAATAAAGGCTTTGTTTTTCCAAAATATAAAAATCATCAAAACAATTCTTCCTTCAGCCCCGATTGAGGCGGTATCCTCGCAGCGAAGCGAAGAGATATAGCCGAAAGCGGGAATTGCAACTCCAAATACAAGAGGACAATTCGCTCCTAAAGAAATAAAAAATAGTGACGTTAGATTTGCTCTTGCAATTTCTTGATGACATCTCGCAATTTTGCTGCTTGCATAAAATCTAAATCTTTAGCGGCCTTTTCCATCGCTTTTCTGCTTTCACGGATGCGCTTTTCGAGTTCGGGTTTCGATAAATATTCAGGAATCGGCTCGGCAGCGAAATTCATAGTGTGTCCCAATTCAAATTCTACCAATGGATTTTTGGTGAAGGCGCTGTCGATTTTCTTGTTCAATGCCTGTGGAACTTGGTTGTTTTCGGTATTGAAATTAATTTGTTTGGTGCGTCGGTAATTGGTTTCGTCGATGGTTTTCTGCATACTTGCCGTGATTTTATCGGCATACATAATGGCTTTTCCATTCAGATTTCGAGCGGCACGACCAATGGTTTGCGTCAAAGAACGGTGACTTCTTAGAAATCCTTCTTTGTCGGCATCCAAAATAGCAACTAGGGAAACTTCGGGTAAATCCAAGCCTTCACGAAGTAAATTGACTCCAATTAAGACATCAAAAATACCTTTTCGTAAATCTTGCATAATTTCAATTCGCTCCAACGTGTCGACATCTGAATGTATGTAACGGCAACGAATGCTGACTTTCGTTAAATATTTAGCCAATTCCTCTGCCATTCTCTTGGTTAATGTGGTTACCAAAACGCGTTCGTCCAACTCGCAACGCAACTGAATTTCTTCAATCAAATCGTCAATCTGATTCAGACTTGGGCGCACTTCTATGACGGGATCAAGCAAGCCTGTTGGGCGAATGAGTTGCTCCACATAAACACCATCGCAGCGTTGCAATTCATAATCGGCGGGGGTTGCCGACACATAAATGACTTGGTTTTGCATTGCTTCAAACTCTTCAAATTTCAACGGGCGATTGTCCATTGCAGCTGGAAGTCGGAAACCATAATCAACCAAATTCACTTTTCGACTTCTATCACCGCCATACATCGCGTGAACTTGCGAAAGCGTTACGTGGCTTTCATCAACAACCATCAGGAAATCTTTAGGGAAATAATCCAACAAACAAAAAGGGCGTGTTCCTGCCAATCGTCCGTCTAAATAACGAGAATAATTCTCAATTCCTGAGCAATAACCAAGTTCGCGAATCATTTCTAAATCGAAATTGGTGCGTTCTTCCAAACGTTTTGCTTCCAAATGTTTACCGATTTCTTTGAAATAATCGACTTGTTTGACTAAATCTTGTTGGATTTCCCAAATAGCATTTTGCAAAACATCGGGCGAAGTCACAAACATATTTGCAGGGTAAATCGTGAGCTTTTCAAACTTTTCAATAACCTGAGACGTTTTAATATCGAAACTTTCAATTTCTTCTATTTCATCTCCAAAGAAGTGAATTCTATAGGCATCATCGGCATAACTTGGATAAACTTCCACCGTGTCACCTTTGATTCTGAAATTTCCAGGCGTAAAATCGGCCTCGGTTCTTGAATACAAACTTTGCACTAAAGTATGAAGGAATTTGGTGCGAGAAATGACTTGGTCTTTCTCAATTGCAATTACATTTTTCTGAAATTCTACAGGATTTCCAATACCGTACAAACACGAAACCGACGCCACAACCAATATATCTCGTCGCCCAGAAAGTAGGGAAGCAGTAGTGCTCAAACGCATTTTTTCCAACTCTTCATTGATGGATAAATCCTTTTCAATGAAAACTCCCGTGACCGGCATAAAGGCTTCGGGTTGGTAATAATCGTAATAGGAAACGAAATATTCCACCGCATTATTGGGAAAAAACTGCTTGAATTCGGAATACAATTGCGCTGCTAATGTTTTGTTGTGCGCTAAAACCAATGTTGGTCTTTGCACTTCTTCAATAACATTGGCAACGGTAAATGTCTTACCAGAACCCGTAACTCCTAATAAAGTTTGGAATTGTTCGCCATCGTTTAGGCCACGAACTAATTTTTCGATGGCTTGCGGTTGGTCGCCTTTGGGTTGGTAATCGGA
The DNA here is from genome assembly GCA_947450355.1 of Bacteroidota bacterium. Taxonomy (GTDB): domain Bacteria; phylum Bacteroidota; class Bacteroidia; order Flavobacteriales; family Flavobacteriaceae; genus Flavobacterium. The sequence continues at coordinate 1,604 of CANFVB010000147.1, read as the reverse complement.
TACAACTTGGAATTTCATTGATTTTCTTTGCGGAACTTATATTTTATTATCGTAATAGTCAAAAATTTACCGCAGATTACAAATTAAAAATCTGCGAATCTGCGGTGATTTTTTATTAATTTAAGGAATATTGACCAGACATTATTCTTTTAACCATCTTTCCATTTCTTCATTTAAAACATCATTTTCAACAAATTTTCCTTCTAAATATTCTTTTTTAGAATTTAGAATTTCCTTTTTTTGCTGTTCGGTAAGAATTATTATTTTGTGTAAATCCGAATTGTAACTTTCAATACTGTTAGATTTACTGTCCAAAATAGTATTTATTGCTGACAAAAAGGCTTCATCATCAATTTGTGAAATTTTAGAAATCAGAATATTTTTAAGTTCAGGGGTATTCATTATGTATTTATTTCTATCAAATTTACAAAAAAATCAATTATACCTTCTTAAAATTTCCAACTTTTTTGTTGTGCTTCACTCAAGAAAGTCCACGCTACAATTCGGCTTGTTTTTTGCCCTTGCGCCATAGCAATCGTTTTTACTTCAACGGCACTAACTTTGTTTAAAGTCTTATACAAGCTGGAAAGATTTTCTTTTTTGGATACCAATGTAGTGAACCAAAAACACTGCAACGGATATTTAGCACTTTCAAAAATCATTTGAGTAATGAAACCCAATTCGCCACCTTCGCACCATAATTCAGCGTTTTGACCACCAAAATTCAGAATAGGTTTAATGATTTTTTCTTTGCTAATTGTTTCCAAATTGTTTACTTTTCGTAACGAACTTTTGGTAGCTTCTGCAGCCGAAGAATGAAAAGGCGGATTGCAAATTGTGAATGCAAATTTATCTTCTTGTGTGATTATATTTTTGAAAATAAAACGAGATTCTACTTGAAGTTGCAAACTAATAGCATCTATTAATTGTGGATTGTTTTCAATGATTTTTTTGCAATTTTGAATCGCATTTTCATCAATGTCAGTCCCCACGAAACTCCAATTATAAACCGAATTTCCAATGATTGGATAAATACAATTGGAACCAATTCCGATGTCTAAACCTTGTACGGTTTCTCCTTCAGGAATAATTCCATTGTTGCTTGACGCCAATAAATCAGCGATATAGTGAATATAATCAGCCCTTCCAGGAATTGGTGCGCACAAATAATCTTTTGGAATATCCCAATTCTGAATTCCATATTCCGAAATTAACAAGGAATTATTTAATGCTTTTACCGCTTCAGGAATACTAAAATCTATTGTTTCTGTACCGTATTCATTGGTAAAAACAAATGCTTTAAGTTCTGGGTTACTCGCTATTAATTGGTTGAAATCGTAGCCAAAACGGTGCGGATTTCTTGGGTGCAAATTGGTTTTCTCGGTAATCGTTTTTGTCGTCATCTTTCAAATTTCAACACAAAGATAGGCAATAGAATTTGGAATTAACACATTAATCCAAACACTCCATTAAAAGTAAATCGCCTTCATTGTGTTCAATAGTAACCAAGCCGTCAGCAGTAACAAAATTGCTGCTTCCCGTTCGATAACCAATCGTTAAAGTGTCGTTTTGCAACGGATAAAATAAGTTGGTAGAATGAATTC
>CANFVB010000146.1 GCA_947450355.1 Bacteroidota bacterium | reverse complement strand
GACGGAATACTATTTTATATAATTATGACCAATATAGAATTCATTTCAAAATTCGTTGCTACTTCCGCAATAAACATTCAAAAAACCATTCAATTGTTGCAGGAAGATTGCACGATTCCGTTTATTTCTCGGTATCGAAAAGACCAAACCGGTAATCTTGATGAGGTTTTTATAGAAAATATTGCCAAATTTCAGAAGGAATTTGAGGTGATTGTAAAGCGAAAAGATGCGATTTTAAAATCTATTGAAGAGCAAAAATTACTTTCGCCAGAATTAGAAAAAAAGATCAAACAGAGTTTTGATTTACAAGAGTTGGAAGATTTTTATTTGCCTTATAAAAAGAAGAAAAAAACTAGGGCGGACGTGGCGCGAGAAAATGGATTGGAGCCTTTGGCAAAAATAATAATGGCGCAAAATAATGATGATGTCGATTTTATTTCGACTCAATATTTGAATGCAAATGTGGTTAACGAAGAGGCTGCATTGCAAGGCGCACGGGACATTATCGCCGAATGGATTAACGAGAATATTTATGTTAGAAAGCAGTTGAGGCGTTTGTATCATCGGAAAGCGAGCGTTGCAACCAAGGTGGTAAAAACTAAAAAAGAAGACGAAAAGGCACAAAAATTCAATCATTATTTTGATTGGTCGGAGAATTTAACCAAAGCACCATCGCACCGATTATTAGCGATGCTTCGTGCCGAAAACGAAGGTTTTGTAAAGCTAAAAGTGGAAGTCGATTCGGAAAATTCAGGTGCCGAAGCGTTGGAAATTATCGATGAATTAATCATAAAAAGGAACAACGATACAACGCCACATTTGCAATTGGCGATTCAGGATAGTTTCAAAAGATTGCTGAATCCAGCCATTTCAAATGAAGCTTTGCAAGAAGCAAAAGCAAAGGCAGACGCTAATTCTATTCAGGTTTTTGCAAATAATTTAAGTCAATTATTATTGGCGCCACCATTGGGAGAAAAGCGAATTTTAGCTATTGACCCAGGATTTAGAAGCGGTTGCAAAATTGTTTGTTTGGACGAAAAAGGCGATTTATTATACAACGAAACCATTTATCCGCATGCGCCTCAAAAAGAAGATGCAATGGCGATGAAAAAAATTCGGTCGATGGTGAATTCCTATAAAATTGACGCTATTTCTATCGGAAATGGAACCGCTTCACGAGAAACAGAGTTTTTTATTAAGAAAATTGCGTTTGATAAACCGGTTCAAGTTTTTATTGTTTCTGAAGCTGGCGCATCGGTTTATTCTGCTTCAAAAATTGCCAGAGACGAATTTCCAAATTATGATGTTACCGTGCGAGGTTCCGTTTCTATTGGGAGACGCCTTTCGGATCCGTTGGCAGAATTGGTAAAAATTGACCCGAAAGCCATTGGTGTTGGTCAATATCAGCACGATGTAGATCAAACAAAATTGAAGGAAGAATTAGACACAACGGTGATTCGTTGTGTGAATTCGGTGGGAATAAATATCAACACGGCGAGCAAACATTTGTTGAGTTATGTGAGTGGAATTGGGGAAAAATTAGCTGAAAATATTGTTCAGTATCGTTCGGAAAACGGACCTTTTGAAGATAGAAAGCAACTTAAAAAAGTACCGAGATTAGGAGAAAAAGCATACCAACAAGGCGTTGCTTTTATTCGAATTTCAAATGCCAAAAATCCTTTGGATAATTCGGCGGTTCATCCAGAAGCTTATGGAATTGTGGAGAAAATGGCAAAAGATTTGAAATTGAGCGTGCACGATTTGATTGCCAATAAAGAAAAAACAGCTTTGATAAAACCAGAAAATTACATTACTTCAGAAATTGGATTATTGGGATTGAGAGACATTATAAAAGAGCTTGAAAAACCAGGTTTAGATCCAAGAAAAGCAGCAAAAGTTTTTGAATTTGATGCCAATGTAAAATCCATAAAAGACTTAAGAACAGGAATGATTTTGCCAGGAATCGTGAATAATATTACCAATTTTGGTTGCTTTGTAGATGTTGGAATTAAGGAAAGTGGCTTGGTTCATATTTCGCAACTCAAAGCGGGTTTTGTTAGCGATGTGAATGAAGTAGTAAAATTACACCAACACGTTCAAGTGAAAGTTACGGAAGTTGACGAAGACAGAAAACGGATTCAATTGACGATGGTTATTTAAAGAAGAATCAAAAAAAATCATTAAATTTGATTACTAAAAAAATCATTTATGGAAAATTGGCAAAAACATATCAGTATAAATTCAAAAATAAGAAGTGGGAAACCTTGTATTTCTGGTACAAGAATTACAGTTTCTGATGTGTTATCTTATTTGGCTTCTGGAATGTCAACGGAAGAAATTATCAAAGATTTTCCAACATTAAGTAAAGAAAAAATAATGGCAGCCCTTTCATTTGCTGCTTATCGAGATACAATGACTAAAATTGCTTTTGCATCGTGAAAGTTTTATTAGACGAGAATTTATCTTGGCGAATGATAAAAAAACTTGCATTATATTTTTCGGAGGTAGTTCACGCATCAGAGTTAAAAATTATTCAACCCGCAGATGATATTTCTATATGGAATTATGCTAAAAAAAATGGCTTTACAATTATAAGCAAAGATGATGATTTTGAAAAAATTGTACTTTTAAGGAAAGCACCACCCAATCTAATTTATCTTAAAACCTATAATTTAAACACGAATAAATTAACAGAGTTAATTATAAAAAATAAAGACAAGATAGTAGAATTTGATAATTCTAAAGAAAATGACATTTTTGAAATTTATTCAAATTAGTGTAAACGTTTATTTAAAACAAAAAAGGCTTTTCAAATTATGAAAAGCCTTTTTATTATTTCGTTTCGTCTTCTTTTTTGTCAGCTGTTTGATCTTCCTTAGCCGCATTTTTGAATTCTTTAATTCCAGTTCCTAATCCTTTCATTAATTCTGGAATTTTTTTACCTCCAAACATTAACAAAATTACTGCAACTATTAAAATTATCTCTGTTGGTCCTAATCTTCCCATAATACACTATTTTTCGCTTTCGCAAATTAATATTAAATTCTACTACAAAGATAATTAGAAAAATTGGTATTTCATTTCACTCATTAATAAATATTTATGATTTCGTGCGCATCTTATAAATTCCCAAATAATTGAAATTTAACACTATCATAAATACACAAAGCTCGAGATGCAACTTTTATCATTATATTTGTGATAATAATTGAAAAATAATGCCTGAAAAACCTCAAAAAAGACAAATTCTAAAGAAGAAATTATTTACAAAAAACCGATTGGTTATTTTAAATGAAGATACTTTTGAAGAAATTTTTTCGCTACGATTAACATTAATGAATGTTTTCGTTGTGGCTTCCATTGGCGCAATTTTAATTATAACTTTTACAACTTATATTATTGCTTTTACGCCCTTACGCGAATATATTCCGGGTTATGCATCAACAAAATTGCGACAAGAAGCAACAGAATTGGCTTTGAAATCGGATTCATTGGCATTGGCTTTAAAGAAAAATGATGCCTATTTGAAATCGGTTGTGAAGGTTTTAAATGGCGATTTGGAATATGAAAAAATCAATAAAGATTCGATTATGTCTTCTGATAATGTTAGTAAAACAATTGAAAATGATGCGCCTTCAAAAGCAGAATTGCAATTGAGAGAACAGGTTTTGCAAGAAGAAAAAATGCTTTCCAAAGATAAGAAAAAGTCAAAAAAATAGATAAATGTCTTTAAAATCTTACTTGGCTAAAAAATTTGCGAAAAGCATTTATAGAAAAACTCAAATTTGGGCTAATAATCCTATACAAACCCAGCAAAACGTTTTTAAAGAGTTGATTCGTCAAGCGAAAAACACGCAATTTGGTATCGACCACCATTTTGATTCTATAAAAACATTTGAAGATTTCTCTAAAAATGTTCCTATTCGAGATTATGAAGCGTTAAAAATATATGTTGACAAAGTCGTTCAAGGCGAAGAAAACGTTCTTTGGAAAGGCAAGCCATTGTATTTTGCCAAAACATCGGGAACCACTTCTGGGGCAAAATACATTCCATTAACCAAGGAATCGATGCCGTTTCACATTGAAGCCGCTCGAAATGCAATCTTACATTATATTCACGAAACCGGTAATGCCGATTTTGTAGATGGAAAAATGATATTTCTGCAAGGAAGCCCCATTTTAGAAGAAAAAAACGGAATTCAGTTGGGAAGATTATCAGGAATTGTAGCGCATTTTGTACCTAAATACTTGCAAAAAAACAGAATGCCCACTTTTGAAACCAATTGCATTGAAGATTGGGAAACCAAAGTTGACGCCATTGTTGAAGAAACGTCCAATGAAGATATGACGGTTATTTCGGGTATTCCATCTTGGGTGCAAATGTATTTTGAAAAATTACAACAAAAAGCGGAAAAACCAGTTGGCGAACTTTTTAAAAACTTCAATTTATTTATTTACGGCGGTGTGAATTTTGAACCTTATCGTGCCAAGTTTGAAAATTTGATAGGAAGAAAAGTAGATTCAATTGAATTATTTCCCGCTTCGGAAGGATTTTTCGCTTATCAAGATTCTCAGAAAGAAAAAGGAATGTTGCTGCTTTTGAATGCAGGAATTTTCTATGAATTTATAAAGTCGGAGGAGTTTTATACTGAGAAACCTAAACGATATACTATTGGCGAAGTCGAATTAAATGTAAATTATATTTTGATAATTTCAACAAATGCCGGACTTTGGGGCTATAATATTGGCGATACCGTACAATTTACTTCATTAAAACCCTATCGCGTGATAGTTTCTGGACGCATCAAACATTATATTTCGGCTTTTGGGGAACACGTAATAGGAAAGGAAGTGGAATGTGCGATGAAAGAAGCAATGGAAAACACGTCAATTCAAATAAACGAATTTACTGTTGCGCCACAAATCACGCCACTTGACGGTTTGCCGTACCACGAATGGTTCATAGAATTTGAAAAAGAACCCGCAAACTTAGTTGCATTTGCGGAAGCGATAGATGCAGAAATGAGATTACAAAACACCTATTATGACGATTTGATTTCGGGCAAAGTTTTGCGGAAATTAGTCATTACAAAAGTGTCTAAAAATGGTTTTCAAGAGTATATGAAATCGATTGGGAAATTAGGCGGACAAAACAAAATTCCAAGGCTGAGTAACGATAGAATGATTGCGGATTTATTAAAAAGAGAATAGAGAAAAAATGCAAGAAAAAAGACTTTGGTTGTTATTGCTTTTAATGAGTTTTTATGTTTCTGCTCAAACCAAAGGCGTCGTTGTTGATGAATCTGGAAAGCCAATTCCGTATGTGAATATTTGGGTTGAAAATGAAAATATTGGAACTACTTCTGAGGAAAATGGGGAGTTTTCTATTAATGCTTCCGCAAATAAAAATCTGATATTTTCTATTTTAGGATT
>CANFVB010000145.1 GCA_947450355.1 Bacteroidota bacterium | reverse complement strand
TGAAATAATTCCATTGGATCCATTTGCAATACTTGTTGCAAAGTTACATCATTATTATTCATAAAAGAACGAACAATTTGCCATCCAACCCACGTTCCTACTCTTCCCGGGGTTTCGTTATCGATTTCCAAATAGAATTTTGAGAACGGTGCAACATTAATAAATCGGTTCGGTAATTTAGAATCGGTGCTGTACAATAATTTATCTTCCATAAAATAACGCCACATATAACTTTCGTTTTCTTGGCACCATGTTATTTGTTCTGGCGTGTAACCAATTTTTTCAGCATCGGTAGATTCGGGTAATAAAACGTCTTTTAGATACAATTCTTTTCCTGCGTAAATCATTTGCGAAAGCAAGGTTTTATCTGAAACATTAGGAATTTTTGTTGCTGCAAAACTGGAAACAATATCAGGCATAATTTGATTTTCCTCGAAATTTTGTTTTAGATATTCTGGAAACTCATAAAATTTATGATTTTTACCTAAATATAAATCCAAAGAAATTACGACCAAAGTATCTGCATAAATTGCTTTGTTTTGATAATCCATTTCTGAAATCAGAGTAATCACTTTTGGTGTTTTCGTTTTGGGAAAATAGTATTTTATATGACGGAAAAGATTATCTAAATCAGCATTTACCTTTTCAAAATTAGAATATTTTTTCTGCACTTCCGTATATAATTCTCTGTTTAATGGGTTTTTCATTTTATTAACCCAAACAGAATCTGGCGTTGCAATGGGAAATAAATACGGGTATTTTTGTTTGATTTGCGAAAGATTTGCAACTGGAGTTTCATAGAAAATCTTGTCGAAACGTACTACTTTTACAGATACAGGAATGTTTTCGACTTCTTTTTCGATTTTACTTTTTTTATCGCAAGATGCCAAAAGCACCAATAATGAGAATAAAGACAACAAATTTTTCATATTAGACATTTTTTAGCCCTGATTACAGAGGAAATCCTTTTTTTGAGGCACGAAAAAAAAGATTGGAACGGAAAGCAGGAAATAGCTCCAAATAATTATTATTTTTGCAAAGATACATTGCAGTATTTTAAATTTTTACAAAATATGTCTAAAAAAAGTACAATTCAAGTTGAAAAAGTTAACAATCACATTGTCAATTGGTTAAAAGAATATGCAATTGCTTCAAAAACGAATGGCTTTGTGATTGGAATTTCTGGCGGAGTTGATTCGGCAGTAACTTCAACATTATGTGCCCAAACGGGATTGCCAATTTTGTGTGTGGAAATGCCGATTCATCAGGCGGAAAGTCACGTAAATCGTGGAAAAGAGCACATTTTGCAACTTAAAAATAGGTTTTCAAATGTTTCTAGCACGATTGCAGATTTGACTTCAGTATTTGACAGTTTTGTAGACTTGGTGCCTACTGGCGATGATGAAAATAGAAAACACCTTGCTTTGGCAAATACTCGGGCGCGCTTGCGAATGACAACTTTGTATTATCACGCTGGAATTTATGGGTATTTAGTTGCTGGAACTGGGAATAAAGTCGAGGATTTTGGCGTTGGTTTCTACACAAAATATGGAGATGGTGGCGTTGATTTAAGTCCAATTGCGGATTTGATGAAATCAGATGTTTTTGCGCTTGGAGAATTTTTAAAAATACCCGAATCTATATTGAAAGCGGAACCTTCGGACGGACTTTTTGGAGATGCAAGAACGGACGAGGAGCAACTTGGAGCCAGTTACGATGAGTTGGAATGGGCAATGCTTGAAGATGAAAAAGGAAAAACTGCAGCCGATTTTTCAGGAAGAGAACAAATTGCATTTTCAATTTATAGAAGATTAAATACAATAAATCAGCATAAAATGAATCCAATTCCTGTTTGTTTGATACCTTCCGAATTTAAATAAAAAAACTACTTTTGTGCTATGATAAAATGGTTGAATAGTTTATTTACGAAAGCAAAACCAGCAGAAAAAACGGATATTATGAATAAATTTTTGATTGTGGGTCTCGGAAATATTGGCGCTGAATATGTAAATACGAGACATAATATAGGGTTTAAAGTTTTAGATTTTTTAGCTAAAAACGAAAAAATTTCATTTGATAATTTAAAATTTGGCGCTTTAGCAGAATTAAAATTGAAGGGCAAAACTTTTTTTTTATTAAAGCCAAATACATATATGAATCTTAGTGGGAAAGCGGTAAAATATTGGATAGAAAAAGAAAATATTCCGCTTCAAAATATATTAATTATTGCCGATGATTTGAATTTGTCTTTTGGAACTATTAGAATTCGAGCAAAAGGAAGTGATGGCGGACATAATGGTTTAAAAAATATTACCTTTTTATTAAATACTCAAGAATATGCTCGTTTTCGATTTGGAATTAGTGACGAATTTAAAAAAGGAAAACAAGTAGATTATGTACTTGGTAATTGGGATGATATTGAAGAAACGAAGCTTCCAGAACGATTAGAAGTGGCGTCTGAAATAATAAAATCATTCGGATTGGCAGGTTTAGAAAACACAATGACCTCGTTTAATGGAAAGTAACTGCAGTTTCAAAAGTTAAAATATTCCAAATAGTCCTTTTAAATTGGTTTGTTTTTTGAATAAAATTAATACCTTTACAAAAATCTTTTTTTTATGCCTAAAAAATACTTTTATATCACCTTTATTTTATTTTGTTTTTTTTCATTCAATATGAATGCACAAGAAAACAAAATTCAATCTAGAACTCAAGACACTTCTATTGATGGTTTGAGTTTTTACCCTAATCCGGTGAGTAATGGTAAGATTTACATTACTTCAAAATCATCTTTGGATAAAGAAGTAATTATTTTTGATGTTTTAGGAAAAAAGGTATTTCAAACACTTGTTAATTCAAAAGAATTGAACATTTCTATGCTCTCTCCGGGGGTTTATATCATTAAAATTAAAGAAGGTGATGCAACTGCAACTAGAAAACTTATAATCAAATAGTTAAAACCTTACTTTACAAATACTATTTAATACTAATTTTACATGGTATTTTACTAACAAAGAAAAATACTTACTATATTTGCTTAATTAAAACTTAAAAATCAAAAACATGAAAAAAATTTACGCTTTATTATTTACACTATTAATTAGCAGCATCTCTTTTGGACAGACTATATTTTCTGAAAATATGGGAACTCCATCAGCTACTACTGCTCTAGCAACTTACATCACAGGCACAGCACCCGCTACTTTTCAAAACGTTGCTCCAATTGTGTTTTCAGGAACCGCTGACGTTAGGATTTCATCACAATCATCTACATATTCTGGTTTCTCTGCGGGCGGGAATGTTTGGCTAGCTTCAGTTGCTGTTGCAACTCCCCCGGTTGCAAATAAATATTTTCAAATTGATGGGATTAATACATCATCATATAATTCAACTAATTTACAAATGTCTTTTGGATATTTAACAACTTCTGCTTCAGTTCAGGCTATGGTAGAATATAGTACTAATGGAACTACATGGTTACCAATAACTTTTACAAATAACACAACTGCAAATGCTTGGAATTTAGTTACTATTCCAACTGGGGTAATTCCATCTTCTTCATCACTTTCTATAAGATTTACAGGGTCAACTGCAGGAATGAGAATTGATGATATAAAAGTATTTAACTTTAACCCTTCTTGTACTTTAGTATTAGGAACTCCAACTGGATTGTGTGACGCAGTAACATCTGGATTGGATACTTATACTGCTACTATTCCTTACACAGGTGGCGGATCAGGAAATTATACAATTACCCCATCATCTGGAACTATAGGTGGTGATAACCCAACTTCCGTAGCAGCAGGAAATATTGTTGTATCAGGAATTACAGAAGGAACAAATCTTACTATGACTGTTGTTAGTGGAACTTGTTCATATTCCGCGCTATTAACTTCTCCTGAATGCAAGCCAGTAAATGCATTACCATTTTCAGAAACTTTTAATTACACTGCTGGAAGTTCACTTGGGGCACAACAAAGTTGGACAAATGTAAATAGTGGAGATAATATTGTAGCAATTGCAAATAGTTTAGTTCATGCAGGAGTTACTTCAACAAATAATTCTGTTACTTTTTCAGGAACAGGTGCTGAATGTTTCACACCATTTACAACTACAACTTCAGGTGCTGTTTATGCTGCATTTCTTGTTAATGTTAGCGATATAGCAAATGTTACAACTGATTTAGCAACTACTTATTTCGCAGGACTTACAGACAATGCGAAAGGATATAATGCAAGATTGTTTTTTAAGAGAAATGGAACACAATATCAATTAGGATTTGATACCGCTTCAACAACCACTAATTACGATGCTACATTGAGAAATGCAGGGGATGTAGTTTATGTTGTAATTGGATATGATTTTGCTACAAATGCATTAAGTGCTTGGATAAACCCAGTTAATGGTTCAGCTCCAACTTTCGGAATCAACCCTGCTACACCATTTGTAAATTTAGGAGGTTTTATGTTGAGACAAGATTCAGCAACTACAACACCGACTATTATTTTTGATGAATTAAGAATTGTTACTTCAGTATCAGATTTAGGTTTAACTTTAGCAACTGCTCAAAATGACATTGCTGGTTTAAAAGTATATCCAAACCCGGTTTCTAATGGAGTTTTACATATTGAATCTAATTTGAATACAGAAAGAACAGTTACATTATTTGATGTTATTGGAAAACAAGTATTAAGTACTACAACTTCAAACAATACAATTAATGTTGCTGCTTTAAACAGTGGTATCTATATTGTAAAAATTACTGAAGGTGGAAAAACTGCTACTAGAAAATTAGTGATTAAATAATACTAAAAATTACAAAGCAATTATGCTTTTTACAAAAACCTGTTCTTAACGAACAGGTTTTTTTTTATAGAAAATCGAAAATTAATTTTATTAAACTTTCACTTTAAATTAAGATTAATAAAATTTAAATACACTTTTTTTTCGTAACTTTACGTACCTCAAATAGTTATAGTAATTTAAAAACTAGAAATTATGATAAATGTTTGTATTGCAGATAATTTTCCAGTGGTTCATTTTGGGATAAAATCGTATTTTAAAGACCATTCCGATATTAGCATTGTATCTAATATTGGAAATTTCTCTATGATTCAAGATGCACTTAAAACGAAAAAAATTGACGTCTTAATACTTGACCTTGAGCTTAATGGGCTTTCAAGTATTTTTGATATAAAAGCAATTTTAAAAAATAATCCGAATACAAAAGTGATTATTTTTTCTGGGCTTTCAGAACAAATTTATGCTCCAAATGCAATAAAATCTGGCATTTCTGCTTATGTTCATAAGTCAGAAAAATTAGAAACTCTTGGGACAATAATACAAAAAGTGAGTCACGGCGATATTGTTCTGAGTGATTCTGTAAAGAAAAACTTGGCGTTAATTGGTCGCCAAAATAAAAGTGAACGCCTTTATCGTAAACTTTCCAACAGAGAAATTGAAGTTTTGCGCTATTTAAGTGATGGAAAAAAGAACAATG
>CANFVB010000144.1 GCA_947450355.1 Bacteroidota bacterium | reverse complement strand
GGACCTAAAATCAGTTATGATTCAACTGTTTCTAATGAACTAAATGCTAATTTTTTACCCGCTCAAATGAAACTGGGAGGTAGTTTTGATTTTATCTTTGATGATTATAATAAAATAACAACAAGTGTCGAGTTTAGTAAATTATTAGTTCCAACACCACAAGTTGACAGCTCTCATTTATATGATTACAATAATGATGGCGTTGTAAACTCTCAAGATTTAACTGATTCAAATAATGACTACAAAAAAATTGGATGGGTTTCAGGAATATTCAAATCTTTTGGTGATGCACCAGGCGGATTTAGTGAGGAATTAAAAGAAGTTACCTATTCAGTTGGTGCAGAATATTTATATCAAGATTCTTTTGCAATGCGATTAGGGTATTTTCACGAAAGTCCAATAAAAGGAGCTAGGAAATTTTTCTCGCTTGGAGCAGGATTCAAATATAATGTAGTGAATGTGGATGTGTCTTATTTATTTTCAACATCAAAAGTTCAAAACCCTTTAGAAAACACCCTTCGATTCTCTCTTACATTTAATTTTGGAGATAAATATGAAGAACTTTAAAAACATCAAATATTAATGAACAATCCAAATTTCAACCAATTGAAATTTGGATTTTTTTTCCTAAATAACCCATGAAAGAAATTAGCATTACTACCAAATTTACAGCTTTTGACTCTGCATCAGAACTCCCAATAGACGTTCAATCGCTAATGGAACAAGCTATCGATATTAGAAAAAAAGCGTACGCTCCATATTCCCGATTTCGTGTTGGTGCCGCTTTATTGTTGGATAACGGAAAAATAGTTTTGGGTTCCAATCAGGAAAATGCTGCCTATCCATCTGGGCTTTGTGCAGAACGCGTTGCTGTTTTTTCTGCAGGTGCTTTGTATCCAGAAGCGAAAATTGTAAAAATGGCTATTACTGCAACTTCTGATACTAATCCTACTTTAACTCCAATTCCACCATGTGGCGCTTGTCGCCAATCTATTTCGGAATATGAAATCAAACAAGAATTGCCAATAGAAATTTATTTTATGGGAGAATCTGGAAGTGTTTACAAATCGGATTCTTTGAAAAATTTATTGCCATTAATGTTTGATAAAAAAGTATTGTAATATGTATTCGGAAAATTTCAAATTTCGTGAAGTTTGAAAATACTAGAAAAGGATATTAAATACAGATTAATCAGATAAATGAAGATTTTTTTATATAATTATTTATATTATTAATCAAAATTCTTTATTAATCAATATTAATCGCAACAACGAAAAATATAAAATAAAATCACTATAAAATTTTACTTCTTAGTAGGAAAGTATTATTTTTGCACTTCGCAAATTTACGGTGTATTAGTATATTGCGATCACAGTCAACATTAAAAAGACACTAAAACCATTTAGTCAAATGAAAGAAGTTACAAAAGAAGTTTATTTAAAGTGGTATGAAGACATGCTTCTTTGGAGAAAATTTGAAGATAAATTAGCAGCACTTTATATTCAGCAAAAAGTTAGGGGTTTCCTACATTTATATAATGGACAAGAAGCCGTTTTAGCTGGTGCTTTGCATGCTATGGATTTGACAAAAGACAAAATGATTACCGCCTATAGAAATCACGTTCAGCCAATTGGAATGGGTGTTGATCCCAGAAAAATTATGGCAGAATTGTTAGGAAAAGCTACAGGTACTTCTAAAGGAATGGGTGGTTCAATGCACATTTTTTCTAGAGAACACCGTTTTTATGGTGGTCACGGTATTGTTGGAGCTCAAATTCCAGTAGGTGCAGGACTTGCTTTCGCAGATAAATATTTTGAAACCGGCGGTGTTACTATGACCTATTTTGGTGATGGAGCAGCACGTCAAGGTTCTCTTCACGAAGCTTTTAATATGGCAATGTTATGGAAACTTCCAGTAGTATTTATTGTAGAAAACAATGGATATGCAATGGGAACTTCTGTAGAAAGAACTGCCAATCATACTGATATTTGGAAACTTGGTTTGGGTTATGAAATGCCTTGCGGACCAGTTGACGGAATGAACCCTGTGAAAGTTGCCGAAGCAATGCACGAGGCTATTGAAAGAGCACGTCGTGGTGACGGACCTACATTTTTAGAAATGAAAACGTATCGTTACAGAGGACACTCAATGTCAGATGCGCAATTGTACCGTACAAAAGAAGAAGTTGACGAATACAGAAAAATAGATCCAATTACGCAAGTTTTAGATGTAATTATGGATCAAAAATATGCTACAGAAGAAGAAATTGAAGCTATTGATGAAAAAGTAAAAGACTTAGTGGAAGAATGCGTTGCATTTGCAGAAGCGTCTCCTTTTCCAGAAGTGCAACAATTATACGATGTAGTTTACGAACAAGAAAACTATCCATTTATCCCTCATAAACTTTAATCAATATGGCAACAGTAATAACAATGCCGCGTTTGAGCGATACAATGACCGAAGGAACCGTTGCGTCTTGGCTTAAAAAAGTAGGCGATAAAGTTTCTGAAGGTGATATTCTTGCAGAAATTGAAACAGATAAAGCTACAATGGAATTTGAATCTTTCAATTCTGGCACTCTTTTATATATTGGAATTAAAGAAGGAGAATCAGCTCCTTGCGATTCTTTATTAGCAATTATTGGAAAAGAAGGTGAAGATATAACCGCTTTGATAAGCCCCCCAGCCCCCGAAGGGGGAGTTGTAGGAGAGGCAAATCATACTGAAATTTCAGACGCAAATAATACACCCGTTTCGGCTCCTTCCCCTTCGGGGAAGGCTGGGATGGGGCTTCCTAAAGGAGTTGTAGTAGTAACGATGCCTCGTTTGAGCGACACCATGACTGATGGAACTGTGGCAACATGGTTGAAAAAAGTGGGTGATAAAGTAGCTGAAGGAGATATTCTTGCAGAAATTGAAACAGACAAGGCCACAATGGAATTTGAATCTTTCAATGCAGGTACTTTATTATATATTGGAATCCCAGAAGGCGGAACCGCCCCATGCGATTCTTTATTAGCTATTATTGGCCCAGAAGAAACTGATATTACTGGAATTGCTGAGAATTTTAAATCAGGCTCAAATGCAGCAGCTGTTGAAACTGTAAAAGAAACTGTTTTAGAACCAACAACCAACAACCAACAACCAACTGCAACTACTTCAAACGAAAGAGTTTTTGTTTCTCCACTAGCTAAAAAAATTGCTGAAGAAAAAGGAATTAATCTATCGCAAGTTAGTGGTTCTGGTGAAAATGGTCGTATTATAAAAAGTGATGTTGAGAATTTTGTACCAAGTGCAATTACTCAAAATGCGCAACCAAATGCAGTTGCTCAACCACAAGTTGAAGTTGCAGCCGCTAGACCATTTGCAGCAGCAGGAGAAAAACTAACTGAAGAAATCAAGAACTCTCAAATGCGCAAAATCATTGCAAAACGTTTGGCAGAATCTTTATTTACAGCACCACATTATAACCTTGTTATTGAGGTTACAATGGACGAAGCTATGAAATCGAGAGCAATTATCAATAGCGTTCCAGATACAAAAGTATCCTTTAACGATATGGTGATAAAAGCAAGCGCAATGGCATTGAAAAAACATCCGAAAATAAATTCTCAGTGGAGAGAAGATTCAATTCTTATCAACTATCACGTGAATATTGGGGTTGCGGTTGCGGTTGAAGATGGATTAGTAGTTCCTGTATTGCCTTTTACAGATGCGATGAGTTTGTCTCAAATTGGCGGAAATGTTAGAGATCTTGCAGGAAGAGCAAAAAGTAAAAAATTATTACCTTCAGAAATGGAAGGAAGTACGTTTACGATTTCTAATCTTGGAATGTTTGGTATAACTGAATTCAATTCAATCATTAACCAGCCTAATTCTGCAATTTTATCTGTTGGCGCAATTGTAGAAAAACCAGTGGTTAAAAACGGTCAAATTGTAGTTGGAAACACGATGATGCTTTCCTTGGCTTGCGACCACAGAACTATTGATGGAGCAACTGGAGCACAATTCTTACAAACATTAAAACAATACATAGAAAACCCGGTTACGATGTTGGCATAGGTTATTCTTCATTAAATATTAAGTCCCGTTTTGTAATTCAAAACGGGATTTTTTTTATAACAAAATGAATTTTTATTCAGATTTATTCTTTGCTTCAATCCATTTTGACATATATTTGGTGCACTGCAAAGTTTGATACTGTATCAAGGCTCCCATAAAATTAGTCATACGGTGTTGATGTAAACTATTTTGGAGTTCCAGAATACATTCCTTAAATTTTGAAACAAAAATTGATTTCAAATAACGCTTTTCAATAATTTGAATTCCATTTTGTTGAGCAGTAATCCAAGTTGTTTTATCTTGGTATAAAGAAATTGCTTTCGCAGCAAAATCTTCTGGATTATCCGTAATAAAACCGTTCCAAGGCAAATCTCCACACATCGATTCAGCACCAATTGATGTGGTTATACTTGGAGTACCACATTGCATTGCTTCTAATAATTTTCCTTTTATTCCCGCTCCAAATCGCAAAGGAGCCAAAACTACTCTTGCTTTAGATACTACTTCTTGTGCACTATCAGCACGTCCCATAATATGAAAACCTTTTTTTGGTTGGTGCATTTGTAAAACCTTTTGTGACGGATAAGCCCCATAAACAAGTAAGTTTGCCTCCGGTAATTCTTTTCTAATCAAAGGCCAAATTGTTTCTTTCAAATACTGAACTGCATTCCAATTGGGTTCGTGGAGAAAATTTCCAATAATAATAAAATCTTTTCTTTCTTCAAAAGGCAACCATTTTTGAATGGAATCTTTAGAAACTGGCTCCAATAATAATGGTAAATAATACAATAAAGAAGCATCTATTTTAAAGGTGTTTTTCAACAAATCCATTTCAAACTCTGAAACCATTATCGAACAATCACATCGCAGAATACTGGCAATTTCTCTTTTAGAAATGTCTTCGGTTAACAAATCATTAATCTCAAAATTGCATTTTTCTTTGAAGGCTTTTTGTCGTGACAATCGCAAACAATGCAAATCTATGGTATCCAATATTCTTAAGGCTTTAGGACAAAATTCGGCAACTCGCCAGCCAAATTGTTCTTCCATTAAAAACCGATCAAAAAGTACGATAGTTGGATTCAATTCTTGAATAAATTCATCAAAACTTGAACAATTTAGTGCAATTGATTTTTTATTAACACCAATTGCTTCCAAATCAATCATAAAATTACTATCCAAAGCTGGTGTTGCAAACGTGACGCTCCAACCCCACTCCTTAAACAAAAGCAGCAGTTGCTCCATTCGAGTTCCCGCTGCAGAAGAATTAGGTTCCGGCCAAACAAAACCAATTATTAAAATATTTTGATTTGAATTCATACGTAAATGAATGCTTAAATTATTGCTGTTAAATGAAAAATCCCAATATAGAAAAATGGACTGCACCCAAAAGTTTGGACAAATTTATAATTAATTTTGATAATAATGAGCTCGATATTGTATCGGGCTCATTTTGTTTAAATTTGACTTACTTCTGTCATTGTTATAATACT
>CANFVB010000143.1 GCA_947450355.1 Bacteroidota bacterium | reverse complement strand
TTTTTATCACGAGTTACAATCGCTCTCAATCGCAATTGTTCTCCTTTTCCCATTTTCGACATTAATTCTCTGGCTAACAAACGACCAATTCTACCGAAGCCATACAAAACGACATCTTTGGAATTTATTTCTTCTGAATTTTTAGCATTTTTTAATTTGTCGATAACAAATGCTTTCGCATTATTAAACTTATTTTCTTTGGAATGGTATTCAAATGTTAATTTTCCAATGTCTAATTTTGATGGTGGTAAATCCAATGATAAAATTGCTTTTGCAATTTCTACAGAGTCAAAAATTGAAATTGGTTTGCCAACAAATTCTCCCGCATATTCGTGAAGATTGATAATTTCGCTTACATTTTTATCAATCAATTGATTTCTGAAAAGTACCATTTCGATGGATTTATCATACCATAAATCGCTGATGATTTTGATAAATTCTACGCCAGCTCTTCTTCGATTGGCTTGAAAAGCGACTTCTTTTTCATAAGAAATTGTCATAACTACTTGAATTAAATTGTATTAATTTTTTGCAAAAGTACCCATTTCAATCGATTTCGTAACTTTTTAGATGTTAATTTTATAAAAAAAGCCGATTAATTAAAATCGACTTTTGAAAAGATAGTAAGGAATGTGTTTTATTGAATTAACTAAATGATTTTCCTGTTGAGGTTACCATTTCTTAATTGCGTTTAACCATTTAATCAACAATGAATTTTGCACTTTCGTTGCCTTCAATTTTCAAGATGTAAATTCCGTTTCTTAAACTTGGCAATCTAATTATTTCTGCAACTAGTATTCCTTTAAATACTAATTCCCCAGTTATATTATAAACAGATATTGTTTTATTGTTTAAAGATTCTGAAGCATTGAAAAACAAACAAGAATTGTTATAAAAGAAAGAAAGTTTAGATTTGTTATTACTTTCAATTCCAAGCGTTCCATTTTCTGCAGCTCCAATATCTACCCCATTCCCAATCAATCTTGAATTTCCATAGACATCAGTATCGGAAGATGTCCAAGAATTATTGGTGTTTGGTAAATTTAAAAGTAGGTTGTAACTTGCATCAATTCCAGGACTTCCCGCTTGTAATGTGAAATTTTCGGCATCTTGAGTTGTATTTGTAAATAATGGGTTTGCATCTAAATTAAAACCGTCATTTGTACCATAATTTACTCCCCAATTGCTACTGCCTCCACAACCCTGAATGATAGAATTTCTTACATGTATGTTGGATAGTGTGTAGTATTCCCAGAAAATATTAGCATTACTAGGTGATGTATTTCCATAAATGATTGTGTTATATAGTTTCATATACATATTATCAGGACTCACAGAACAGTAAAAAGCTCCTCCTTTAGTCGAAGCATTATTTCCATAAAAGGTAGAGTTGATACAGTTAATATATGAATTACTAACGTTGTAAACACCACCCCCATAAACAGCATAGTTTTTGTAAATTAGTGTGTTATACAAGGTGCAAGTGCTGTAAGTTGTGTTGTACATAGCGCCTCCAGAACTACTTGCTGTGTTATTTCGCATAATGCAATTTAGAAAAACGGCACTGCAATAATTATTATTATAAATTACGCCACCTGATGTACCTTGATTGTTATTAAAAGTACATCCTGTAGCTTTCATCACGCTATTATTTAAATTTGACAATACTCCAGAGCCTCTGTTTGAAGAGAAAGTACTATTTAGAATAGTAACTAAAGAAGCGTCATTAGCGTGAATTCCACTGCCATAAGAAGCAAAATTATAGGTAAAATCACAACTATCTATTTTTGGAAAACAAGCGCCTTTATTACAAATTCCGCCACCAAAACTCCCAGAATTGTTTATAAAGCGGGTATTTTTCACAACCAAATTAGATGCAATGTTGTATATTCCACCAGCATTTGCAGTGGTAAGTGAATAAGTATTATAGGTGTAAGTTGCAGTACCATCGGCACAACCTCCAAAAATCCTGAAGCCATCAATTAGAGCGGCATTACTCAATCCATAGGCAATTATTACGGTATAAGCATTTTCAGTTTGACCAAAATCATTTATTCCGTTTCCATTGGTATCGGTGTCATTTCCATTAAAATCACCAGATAAAATAGTTGGGTTTGCGACAATATTTCTTTCTGAAACAGTCGATTCCGTTCCGCTAAAACCACCGTAAATTTTTATGTTTTTTGTTAGAACAAATGCTCTAGATCTGTCATTTCCAGAAATCATTAATTGGGACGGGTAATAAGTTCCTGATTTCACAAAAATTTGGTCACCCACAGCTGCATTATTAATGGCCAATTGTAAATCGGAATAGGCATTTGTCCAAGTTGACCCAGTATTATTTCCTGTAGCATCTGAGTTTACAAAAATTGTTGCAGCAAAAAGTGGTGCCGAAACCAATAATAAAAGTAGAGTAATTTTCTTCATTGAATTTTTTTATTAAAAATGGTTGCAAATATATTAAATTTTCTCAATCCATAAAAGGGCATTCGCAATAGCTTCGTGCCAGGGGGATACTTCGTCTGTGCGATTTTTGGGATGAGTTTTCTCTATTCCGTTAGTGTTAACAATATAGTTTTGAATTATCGGAATTTTAATAATTTATTTTACTTGAAAAAGGTGTTATAATTGGCTTGTAACTTTTACTTGCTAGAGCTTGTGGCGGCTTATGGAAAGCTTTTTTTCATAACCGCCCAAGCGAAGTTATGAAAAGTAAACGGGCAATATACCGAAAAACTAGCCATGAGATTTAGCAAGTGTTGGCAGGCGTTACTAGTTACATTCGTTATCTTCAATTAGTTTTTCCATTTTTCTTTTAGCTGAAGTTTCTGTAATCTCTTGGCAATAAGTATTATTTATAAACAAACCAGTTTCAAACATAACTTCTATGTAATATTTTTTATTAGGTTCAGTCAATAGCTCAAATTTTTCTGTTTTCTCTTTAATTTTTTTTCCTCCAAATTGTACAGAAAAAGTATGTATTCCCGGTTTAACATGATGTATTGAATATTTGTTATTGTTCAATTTACATACAAAGGTAGTGTCAATAAAAGTCTTAAAAGCTGAAGCTGAACCAGCAAAACCTGTTGTTCTTATAAAATATATATCAACGGAATTTTCGTTTTGATTTTCTTGTGCATAGAAACTAAGGCTGCAAAATATTAAAATTAAGGAAAGGATTTTTTTCATTTTTTTTATGTTAACTATTATTTATTACTACTCAATACGGCCTAACTTGTATTTAGTTATAACGCGTTAGCTATAATACTCCCAAATTTGGGTAGATTGTAGTGACAAACGTCATAGTTTATTTATTTTCAAATATATACCTTTTTTTTCTTACCAATCATCAAACATCCTTTTAATTTGTTGAATACTTTTCGAACTAATCACCCTTTTTTCAACGCTTCTAGCAAAACGCTTTTCTCGGCTTGCACTATTGTTAGTTGCGCTTCTAACTCGGCTATTCTTTGCTCTTGGCGGTTATCTTTTGGTGCAGCGGTGGTGTAGCTTTCAGGAAGCTGGGCGGCGAGGTCTGCCAAAAAATTGTGGCGCAACGCATGGCTCAAATCTATGAGTACTTCGCTCGATAACGAGGCCTGTTTTTGATACCGCAACACAGTGTTTTGTGGTTTGTTCAAGGTTCGGTTCAGTGCACTTTTAAAAACGTGGTAGGTATCAATATAATTTTTTAGAGTGTCTCCTGCATGAATGAGGGTTTGGGGAAGTTTTTTCGGGTTCATATGCGTTAGTTTATAAAATATTGATCATAAAGATACAAATAAGTATCTTTAAAGTACAAATAAGTATCTTTAAAGTACAAATATGCATTTTTAAAGTACAAATAAGTATCTTTAAAGTACAAATATGTATCTTTAAACTACAAATAAGTATCTTAAAGGTACAAATAAGTATCATAAAGATACAAATAGGTATTAAATAAATACATTTAGGAAACGCATAAAAAAACTGCCTAAAAACAACATAAGTTGCTTTGAAGACAGTTTTTAATCTAAACTACTTGTAGAAATTTACTGTTTTACTAGATATTTGCCGCTGGTCTTCCTGTGTTACCTTGCCCATCAAAACGTTGTTTCAGCTTGTCATACGACTCTTTTGCGCCAGGGATACCCGCCATAGCAGCCGCTTCATAAATGCGATATACCGCCAACCCATTGTCATAGCCCTCGCTACCACAAATACGCTTTAAGTCGGTCACGTGGCGCAAAAGGTTGGTTAAGTTGGATTCAATAGAGTCTAACTGCCCAAAAAGGGTTAAATCGGATTGAATAACTGCGGCGTTCAAAAACGGCGGAATGATACCCGCACCGCTAATGCCCATTTCGGTAATGGTGTCTTCTACAAAAATTTTGTTGTTAACATCAATCGATCTAAATCCAGTGCGTTCCTCATCGGTCAAACTACCGGCAGGAAGTTGCGCTCCTATAGCCGTAATGCTTGTGTTGATACTCGTTACCGCCGCTGCGGTTAGGGTTGTGTTTAATCTGTTTTGCGTTAAATTGCTCATAATAAAGGTTTTTTCTGTGTTACTAATTCTATTTATATAAAAATTTATTTTTTATTTCCAACCTTTTTAATCAATAAAGAAGGTTAAAACCACTAATACCATTTAATCTTTGATTCGTTAATTTGGTTATTTGTAAATTCGGTTATTTGTTTAATCTCGGTTAGCGGATACTATTTCTCATAATTTTCCACCGTTAAAAACAACGTTTTTTGATGATTAAAAATATCATCCAATGATGTTAATTCTATTTTTGTTTCTTTTTTTTGTTCGTCAAATAGACCAATATACTTTTTGGCACTATTGAAATAAAGTCTGCATATAGGTTTTCTATTATTATCATCCAAAAGAATTGCAAAGTAAGATTGTGCATCTCTATAGGTTATTCTTGTTATGGGTGTTTTTTGACGACAGATTGTTTTTACAATCATAAAACCTTCTAATTCTTCGTCTGTAGTTTCAATTTTGTTATCGTCTGTAGTTCCCTCAGTTATTGAATTTTCGACATTTTTATCATCTTCTTTTGACAAGGCGGTTTTTAATCTTTCCGTAATTAAATCACTGATATATTGCTGCGTTGATTTTTTAGTAAGTTCGGTAAATTGGTCTAATATTTTTGCAGTTACCATTCCTGGATATACTTGTTTGGCAAAATGTTTTACAAATTCGGGTGAAGGATTTGATAATTCTTGCTGAAGCAAATGCTTTAATTCATTCATGAATTTAAGTTCGCTTGCAGAATTTAAAATACTTTCTGCATCAAAGTTTGCTTTGTGAAACTTCTTTAATTCTTCAATTTGATTGTCTTTTATATCCGTAATATTAAACTCTAAAAAAGGTTTTTCATCCATTTTATTTGGTTCAACTAAATCTGAATAAAAACGATAGTTAATACCGTTTGTTAAAATCCCAAATTTTGCTTTCGACACATGAAAATAGCGCAACAATTGCCCGTCGTGCAAATTTAGATTTTGTGCCCAATGCTTACATTCTATAAGTATTGTAGGTTTTCCATCTTTGAAAATAGCATAATCTATTTT
>CANFVB010000142.1 GCA_947450355.1 Bacteroidota bacterium | reverse complement strand
ACGGCTATTGCCAAAAATGATTTAGGGAAATTCATAAGTATCAGTTTAGATTTGTTTTTGGGCAATTACTTAATTTGTAATCGTTTACAAAAATAACTAAAAAAGAAAGGGTATATTCATAAAATTATTACAATTTTGCACAATAAATACTGATTATGAATTCAAAGCAAACCAAATGGTTTTTCTTACTGCTTTTAGCCTTAATTTGGGGAAGTTCTTTTATACTTATCAAACGAGGATTGGTTGGATTAACGCCGTTTCAATTGGGTTCGTTGCGAATCATTTTCGCCGCAGTATTTCTCTTGGCGATTGGATTCAAAACCTTGCCAAATATCCCTCAAGGGAAATGGAAATATATTGCGGTAACCTCTTTATTTGGAACATTTATTCCTGCCTTTCTTTTTTCAATTGCGGAAACTCAAATTGACAGTTCAATAAGTGCTATTCTCAATTCTTTAACGCCTTTAAACACTTTGATATTAGGGATTTTAGCATTTGGATTAAATTTTAAAAGAAGTCAGGTTTTTGGAGTTATTATCGGATTAGTTGGTAGTTTACTTCTCATTTTTAATGGCGCTCTTCATCATCCAGAACAAAATTATTACTATGCAATTTTGGTCATTATAGCTTCAATTTGTTATGCTATTAATGTAAATTTAATCAAGAAATATTTATCCGATTTATCGCCACTTACTATTTCTACTGGGAATTTTGCAGTAATGTTGCTTCCCGCCTGTTTGATTTTATATTTCTCTGGATTTTCTGATATTTTAATTTTAGAAAAAACGCAACATTCTATTCTCTTTATTTTGATTTTAGGTGTCGTTGGAACTGGAATTGCGAATATTATCTTCTTTAAATTAATTCAAATATCTTCCCCTGTTTTTGCAACTTCAGTAACCTATTTAATTCCAATTGTAGCTTTTTTCTGGGGGTTATTAGATAATGAAATGCTAACGCCAATTCAGTTTTTTGGTGCTTTTATAATTTTAATTGGGGTTTACTTATCCGCTAAAAAATAAAAAAGGCTACCTTTTCAGATAGCCTTTCCTAAATTATTTTATGCTTTTATTTATAGAAAATCAGCATCTGAAACTCCTTCATTGATTTTAACTTCTGTTGTTTTGAATTCAATTTCTTGAGGTCCAAAAGACAATGAAGTTTTGAAAGGGAATTTAATTCCTTTCACTTCTTTATAATCTCCAAAGTTTGTAATTTGAGTCATTTTTTGTCCATTTGCTTCTTGAACAACAGCTTTTCCAATTTTCAATCCTGACGTTACATCATAATATAAAGTAGATTTGCCATTTTTGATTACATAAGCATCAGCACCATTAAAAGATTCAATTCCGTCTAAAGTAACATCCGCTTTTTGAGACATTTTTATTTCGTCAAATGGCATTGCGCTTGCTTTTACTTCCGCTAATTTATCGCCTTCAAGGTCTTTTCTTTGTCCTTGTTGCGTTACATAAGCGCCTTTTTCATTCACAACTTGTTTCATCATTGTCATTCCCATTGCTTTCATTTCAATGACCAATTTATTTGACGAAGTGATTTTTGAAGTCATTTCTAAAGCCGTTCCTTGGATTTCTCCAGTTGCAATTGTACTCAATGATTTCACAGCTAAAACTGCTTTTTCACCACCAATTGCTTTGATGTAATTGTCTAAAACAGTTTTTGCTGTAACTCCAGCGGCAACCGCCTTTTTCATTACTGGTTTTTCTGTTGCAACTCCATATTTATCAAAATAAAACATTGGAATTTTCAATTTTTCTAAACCAGGAAGAACTTCACTTCCTTTTCCTACAATAACAACTCTAATATTGTCTTCAAGGAAATATTTATTGGCTACAGCCAAAACGTCTTCTGCAGTTACAGCATTGATATTTTTGATGTAATTCTCATAAAAATCTTCAGGAAGTCCTTGCGTTTTGATGCGTAAAGCATATCCAGCAACAGTTTGTGGTTTTTCAATTTGCATTACAAATTTTCCAACATATCCTGCTTTTACATTTGATAACATTTCGTCGCTTACTTTTTCAGTTCTGATTTTTTTAATCTCCTTGAAAAACTCAACTACTGCGCTATCTGTAACGGCATTTCTAACTTGCGTTGAAGCCCTGAAAGTGGATACATATTTGCTTCCGCCAATGCTTGAACGAGCACCATAAGTCCAACCGTGTGCTTCACGAAGATTCATATTTAAATAGCTATTGAAATCGCCACCAAGTATTTGATTGGCAACAATTGTAGCAAAATAATCTTTGTCATTCATTTTCAAATTCACTGTGTTTTGCAATGCAATTTCCGATTGAACGGCATTGGGCATGTCCACAAAATTGATTTGAGAATACTGAACATTTTTCGGATCAGAATAGGTTAATGACGGTGCCGATGCTTTTAACCAAGAACCAAAAAGTTTTTCAACTGCTTTTTTCGTTTCTTTAAATTTCACATCTCCAATAATTATTAGGTACGCATTTTCAGGAACAAAATTGGTGTGATAATTATTTTCAACATCTGTTAGTGTTACATTTTTGATGGTTTCTTCACTCAAAAATTCTCCTGATGGATGACTTTTTCCAAAAGCCAATACATTTTGAACTCTTCCTGCTACGGCTGCTACACTTTTTTCTTGTGTTTTTAAACCCTCAATTAATTTGTCTTTTTCTTTGTCAAATTCCGTTTGAGTAAAATTTGGATTTAAAGCCCCATCCGCCATTAATTCAAGAATTCTTCCTGAATATTTTGACAAACAACTTGCTGATGCACCTGAAGAATAGAAATTTATATCTGCTCCAAGGAAATCAATTTCTTCGTTGAAAGCATCTTTAGGAATTTTCATACTTCCATTACCAATTAAACTGCTTGTTAAATCGGCAACTCCTTTTTTATTCCCTTCGGCATAAGGAGTGTTGTCAATGCTAAGAGTAAATGAAACTCTCGGAAGTTTGTGATTCTCTACAACCATTACTTTCAATCCGTTTGGAAGTGTGAAAGATTCTGGTTTTTTAATATTAATTACTGGAGATGGTCCAGGTTTTGGCTGAGTTCGGTTTTGTGCTTGCATAATTAAAGTTAAAAACAAGCTTGATAAAATGATAATTGATTTTTTCATAATTGTATATCTTAATTTTGAGCTTTGTCTTTTGATGGAACATAATCCAATATCAATCGTTGATTTGGATTTAAATATTTTTTGGCAACATCTCTAATTTCCTGAGCTGTTATAGAGCGATACATTTCGATTTCTGTATTAATCAAATTTACATCACCATATAATAGGTAAAAAGAAGCTAAGTTTTCGGCAATTCCTTCAACGTTAGAATTTCCATTTACATAATTATTATCGTAAATATTTTTCAGTTTTTGCATTTCCTTATCGGTTAGCAATTCCGTTTGAAGTCTTACAATTTCTTCATCAATTTCTTTTACAATTCCTTCGGAAGTATTTGTTCCTTGTGGCATTCCGTATAAAATGTACATTCCGTAATCTTCTTGGCTGTAACTAAAAGCGCCAATTTGCAATGCCATTTTCTTGTCGTCAACAATTTTTTTGTACAATCTTGAACTTTTTCCTTCGCTTAAAACAGTAGAAATCATATCCAAAACTCTTGCGTCACGGGTTTTCATAGATGGAGTTCTATAAGAAGCTACAATCATTGGTTTTTGAATATTTGGATCTTGGTATGAAGCGTTTATAGTTGCTGTAATTGGATCTTCTACAAATTTTTCAACTGTAATATCAGCACCTTTTGGAATTGCACCGAAGTATTTCTGTATCCATTCTTTTGTTTTTGGAATGTCATTCAAATCACCAGCTACTACTAAAACTGCATTGTTTGGAATGTAGAATTTTTTATTAAATGCTTGAAATTCTTCCAATTTAGATGCGTCTAAATGCGCCATAGAGCCAATAGTTGCCCAACGATACGGGTGTTTTACATACATATTTTTCTTAACTTCAGCAATCAAACTTCCGTAAGGCTGATTGTCAACACGAAGACGTTTTTCTTCTTTTACAACTTCATTTTGTGTGTCCACACCAATTTGGTTGATAATAGGGTGCATCATTCGTTCTGATTCCATCCAAAGTCCTAATTCTAAATTATTAGAAGGAAATACTTCGTAATAATACGTTCTGTCTTCAGAAGTGTTGGCGTTGTTTGTTCCGCCATTAGCAGTTACAATTTTGAACCATTCGCCACGTTTGATATTTTCAGTTCCTTCAAACAATAAATGTTCAAAAAAGTGTGCAAAACCAGTGCGTTCTGGATTTTCGTTTTTGGAACCTACGTGATACATTACCGAAGTAATAATTACGGGCGCCGAGGCATCATTGTGTAGAATTACGTGAAGACCATTGTCTAAAGTAAATTCTTCAAAAGCTACTTTTTGAGCCGAAGCAACACCGCCAAGCATAAGCATTGTACCTAAAGCCATTAATGAATTTTTCATAAGGATTAATAATTTTGTTGATTGTATCTCTGTTTATATTCAAAATATTGAATCAAATGTAACTTTTTTTTGAAGTAAATATATCTGAAGACTTGTTAATTTAACAATTTTTAACGGTTTTAAATTGAACATTGTTATAAATGGGATAATGATGACGGTGTAAATTTCAATAAAAAAGGATTTTTTTAGATACGGGTTTGCATATTAAATATTAAATGGTATATTTGCAGACTTAAAAATTAATTAAACAATATTGTTATGTACGCAATCGTAGAGATAGCAGGGCATCAATTTAAAGTTAGCAAAGATCTAAAGGTTTATGTTAATCGTTTGGCAAGTGAAGAAGGATCGAAAATTACTTTCGATAAAGTTCTTTTGTTAGATGATAACGGTACAATCACTTTAGGCGCCCCAGCTATAGAAGGTGCTTCAGTAGAAGCCAAAGTGTTACAACACTTAAAAGGAGATAAAGTAATCATTTTCAAAAAGAAAAGAAGAAAAGGTTACAAAAAGAGAAACGGACACCGTCAGTATCTTACTCAAATTGTAATTGAAGGAATTTCGACATCAGCTCCTAAAAAAGCGGCTCCTAAAAAAGAAGCTGTTGAAGTAGTTGCCTCTGAAGAAGTAGCAGAAGCTAAAGTGAAAAAAGCTCCAAAGGCTAAAAAAGAAGATACTCAAGAATAATAACAACATAAAACTTATACGTCATGGCTCACAAGAAAGGTGTCGGTAGTTCGAAGAATGGTAGAGAATCAGAATCAAAACGTTTAGGCGTAAAGATTTTTGGTGGACAAGCTGCTATTGCTGGTAACATCATCGTAAGACAAAGAGGTTCTAAACACAATCCAGGTGAAAATGTTTACATGGGTAAAGATCACACACTACACGCTAGAGTTGATGGTCTTGTTAAGTTCCAGAAAAAAGGTGAAAATAAATCATACGTTTCTATTCTTCCATTCGAAGCATAATCACGAGATTTTTCATAAAATTATAAAACCCATTTTGAAAGAAATGGGTTTTTTTAATATATTACTATTTCAAGTAAGATAAAATTAATCTCCCAAATTTATGAGAGCATTTAAAACAGCTCTTTAATCTATAATTGTCGAGTTTCACAACGTTATTGATGTGAGTTGATTTAATTTTGATTCAAATTTAGGGTATTATTTTTAAATTCTTTGGGTGTTTTTTTAAATATTTCAGGTTTTAATTGATACCATTTTTCTACAGCATTGAAAGGTGTTTTTACTT
>CANFVB010000141.1 GCA_947450355.1 Bacteroidota bacterium | reverse complement strand
TAGAATATCCATTAGCGGTTAAATTTGCTGAAGCAGCAGTAGCTATATTTTGTGAAGTAGTGGAACCACCTGTAAACCCATTTCCGATAAAGGTGATGGTATTACTATTAGCCGTCCATTTAGCATATAAAATTATATTGGCTGAAATCGAAAAAGTACTTGCTGCAGCACGATCCGTCCCAAGACCAGAGGCAAGGGTATTCCATCCAGCAAAAGTATATCCTGCTCGCGTAAATGTATTTGCTAAAACTGTTACCGTAGCAGCAGGAGTATATGGGCTACTTGGGTCAGACAGTGAACCTGAACCTCCATTTGAGTCATAAGCAACTGTATAATTTGATGATAATGTGCTTTGATTATTTGGATTATTTGTTGCTGTAGAAGTAACGTAATTTATTGAAGATGCTGTTGGTGTAGAATTATCATTACTATTATATTCAAATACTTGAAAATAATAAGCTGTGTTAGCAACAAGATTTGTTAATGCTACTGATGTTCCTGTTCCATTATAAACACAATAGTATCCAGATGTTCCAAGTTGTGTTCCTTTTGAATTCCAATCTGAACTAGCGGAATATGAAGTTCCATCACTAGGATTAGTAATAGCACCAGAAGTTGATTTCGTAAAAACAGCCCTTCTACCACCGTTACCATTTGTCCAACTAGCAGTCATTGCTGTGGATGCAACGGATGAAAAAGTAACTGCCGATGCTTGGGTTGTTGGTTCGGCAGTTGTTACCGAAAAGTCATCTAAATATATTAGATTTGTTCCTGCAGCCCTTTCATCTACAACTTTAATATATATATTGCTATATGCACTAAGATCAGCGGTAAATTGAGTATAAGTTTGTGTAAACGTTGTTATACTCGAACCGATCAATGTCCATGGCCCTGATGTTGATCCAGCTCTATAAACACTCCACTTTGGAGTTGTAGGAGCAGTCCCACTTCTTTTAAAATAAAAACTTAGAGTTGAAGGATTTGTTAACAAAGGAGTTGTAATTGCGTCATTTACTCCATTTGCAGAAATACAAGCTGCACCAGAATTAGATACAGTGCCAGTAATCCATCCCGATGAGCTGTTTAACCAACCTGTCGGAGGCATTGTAGTACCCGTAGATTCAAAACTTTCAGACAACAAAACCTGCCCCCAACTTACATGACTATAAATCAGCAAGAAAACAATACCAAAAAGTGTTTGAAATGGCTTAGAAAGTCTGATAGTTTTATTCATTTGGAGTTGGGTTTTCTTGTTATTATTTGGCATTTTGTTTTATATTTATTATTGCAAATTTAGAGGCTCTAATTGGATTTTACCTTTTTTAAAGGTTAACGAATTATTATTAATTATGTTTTGAGGGGAACCTTAATAAGGTAAAACAGCATCTATAATAAGGCAAACTTAAATTGTATAATGAATTGATTTTGCATTACTCAATTTAAATATCTGATTGCAAAAGTATTCAATAATTTTTAAACAAAAGGATAAAGAATTACTTTAACGTTTGTTAAATGATAATAATACAAACAAAGGGATAATTGAATAATTAAAAGGAACTAATTTATTAATTTGAAATAAGAAAAAGGGTTCAACTTTAATAAAAAAGTCAAACCCTTGTATTTTTAAAACTTACACCTTTTTGAATAGTGTCAATAACCAAATCTAGCAGTAAACATCAAACTATCTCAGCACTTAATCCCGCTTCTAATAATTGCAAACACTGCGGCGTTAATTCCTTAATAGAGCCTGTTTTTACAGTGCATTTTCCTTTGTAATGCACGATCAACGAGCATTGTTCGGCTTGTTCTGAAGTATGGTTGCACACCCGAATTAAGGTGTCAATCACGTGGTCGAAAGTATTGACATCATCATTATACATAACGATTTCATTATCAAATGAAACGCTTTCCTTCAATTCTACTTTTTCGCGAACTTTTTCTTTTGTACTCATAGCTTTTGAATTTATGAACTTACAGCTACTAATTTACATATTTTAATGATACCCAATTGTTTCTTTCAAACTTTTTAACATACGTTAATCCTTTTTCGGTGCACGAAGCATCAATAAATGGAATGTCTTCATTGTAAAATCCACTCAACAGCAAGATTCCATTTTTATTTAAACAGTCCACATAACTTTGCATGTCGTTCAACAAGATATTGCGGTTGATATTGGCGATAATCACATCGTATTGTTTTCCTTTCAATAAAGCTGCTTCTCCTTCGTAAACGGTAATTTGACTGCAATTATTGCGTTCTACATTTTCAATAGAATTGAGGTAACACCAATTGTCAATGTCAATGGCATCAATAGGTTGCGCGCCTTTCATTTCGGCTAAAATAGCTAAAATGGCTGTACCGCATCCCATATCCAAAGTCTTTTTTCCAGCTACATCCGTTTCCAATAAATGCTGAATCATCATGTGGGTGGTTTCGTGGTGTCCAGTTCCGAAACTCATTTTTGGTTCGATAACAATGTCGTATTCGGCATCAGTTGTCGGGTGAAAAGGGGCGCGAACGTGGCAAATCCCATCAACTTCAATGGCTTCAAAATTCTTTTCCCATTCTTCATTCCAATTCACTTGCTCAATTTCTTCAATGGTATAGGAAACTACAAATTCTGGGGAGTTAAGAATGTGTAAATCTTCCAAGATATTCTCGGCCCAGAATTGCTTTTGAATATAGGCTACCACTCCAAAGTCGCTTTCAATAAAGCTTTCAAAAGGCAATTCTCCTAATTCAGCAACTAATATTTCCGATCCTAATTCTTTTGGTTCCACCTTAAAATGGAATCCTAAATATATGTTTGACATGTTATTTATTTGTTTTACCACGAAGGTTTTTTTACCGCAAAGTTCGCAAAGGTTTTACGCAAAGTTCACAAAGTTTTTTCACCACAAAAGGCACATTAGAAAAGCAAAAGTTACAAAGGTTTTTTTGCCACGAATTATACGAATTATCTCGAATTTTTAATCTGTGTGAATCTGTGTAATCTGTGTTATTTTCAGTCTATAATCTATCTGTATATTATCTTTTAGTCTTTTTTAAATCGCGTTTACGATGGCTGCAAAATCTTCTGCTTTCAAAGCGGCACCACCAATTAATCCGCCATCAACATCAGGTTTAGAGAAAATTTCTTTTGCATTATCTGGTTTCACACTTCCTCCGTAAAGGATAGAAACATTTTCGGCTACATCGCTACCAAAAGCTTTTCTTACCGTTTCTCTAATGAATTCATGCATTTCTTGTGCTTGTTCTGGACTTGCAGTTTCTCCAGTTCCAATAGCCCAAACTGGCTCATAGGCCAATACGATATTTTCCCAAGAAGCTGCTTGAATGTGAAATAAACCGTCTTTCAATTGGTTTTCAACGATATTAAAGTGATTTCCCGATTGACGGTCTTTCAATTCTTCGCCAAAGCAAAAAATAGCAGTCATATTGTGTTTTATTGCAGTATCCACTTTAAAAGCAATCATTGCATCGGTTTCGTGAAAAATCGCACGACGCTCAGAATGTCCAAGAATTACAGTATTTACTCCAATACTTTGAAGCATATCTGCAGAGATTTCACCTGTATAAGCACCGCTTTCCGCTTGGTGCATGTTTTGTGCAGCCACTCCAATATTAGTATATTCCAAATGATTTACAGCCGATGATAAATTTACAAATGTAGGTGCAACAATAATTTGAACTTCCTTATCTGTTGGTAATTTATCGATTAATTCGTTCAATAAATCTTCCGTTTCCTCTGCATTTTTATGCATCTTCCAGTTTCCTGCTACAATTTTAGTTCTCATTATGTGTTTTTTAATTATGAATTATAAGTTATGAATTATGAGTTATGGCTCATCACCGCAATTTCTACTTTCGACATTAAGACTTTCGACATTTGACTTATTTATCTTCCTTCTTTCAACGTTTTCTGAATCAATTCAAAATCCGTTTCAATGGCCCGGTACAAGCTTATTCCTCCTTTTTTGTTGACAATGATGTATCTCGGAATCCAATCCAAATCAATAGACTTCCCGAAAGAACCTTTCTGTCCGTCTTTAATTAAAAAGTGTTCGCCTTTTAATTCGTGCTTTTCAATTCCTTCTTTCCACTTGTCCGCAGTTTTATCGCAAGACAGAAACACATAAACCACATCGGGATTATTCGCTTGCAATTCTTTGATTTTTGGCATGGCTTTCACGCAGTCGCCACACCAAGAAGCCCAAAATTCCAGTACAATTGTTTTGCCTTTGTGTTTTTCTAAAATAGACTTAAAGGTTACTTCTGAACCGTCCAATGTAACTAAGTTTTCCGATAAGGTTTCTTTTGTAAATGCAGTTTTTTGTGCATTGGAACAAGAAAAGGAAACTATAGCAACTAATAAAGCAAGTATTTTTTTCATTATTGGGGTTTGTTATTTGTTTGTAAAACGTTTATTTGTATTATTGTTTAATCGTTTAATCGATTAAACAGTTAACCTTTTATTTGCTTTTCAATGCAGAATACGGTTTTTGAACCATTGTTTTGAATTCAGCCGCATTGAATTTATTATCGGTAATGCCGAAATAGTATTTTATCTCGTTTCCATTCCATAAATATTTCACGCCTGGGGTATCTTTTCCAGTTCCTAAAGCATTCCAAAACGGAATGATTTCAATGATTTTATACGGATATTCAGCACCTGCAAATTTGAAAAATTCTGGAATTAAATCGGCTTCTTCATTCATAAAGATGATTCTAATTTCAGGGAAGTTTTTATCCTTGGCTTTCATCTCCGTCAATTCTTTTGCAACTTCTCTGCAATGATCACAACCTGGAACAAAGAAGCACAACGCTTTTTTGCCATTGTCAATCTTGGAGAAATAAATGCTGTAACCAGATTTTTTTTGCAAAGGTTCGTCTTTGATTTCAGCGACTACTTTTTTCAAGGTATCTGATTTTACCGTTTTCACAATCAAATCTGATTTTACGGGAACAACTGTTTCTATTGGCGTCGCTTCTTCAGGTTCTGTTCCTGTTACATCCACAAAATTTGATTTGGCTTGAATTGGTGCCAACATAAACAATAGTAATATAAATGCCAAAGTAGTCGTTGACAGCACCCAAAAATTGCTTTTGCTTTCGTCTTTTTTAGGCATCACTTTCAACAAAACGCCCAAAAGAACCATCGCAACAATATTTTTCAGAATGGCTTCAATTGGTGTCATTGGTAGCAAACTTCCAAAACAACCACAGTTTCCTGAGTTGCCACCATCTTGAAAAGTAACAATACTAAGATGCGTTGTAAATACAGCTAACATCAATAAAGTAGCAGGAATTACCAATTTCCGGAGGTAATGTTTTTGCAATAGTAATACGCCCAAGGCAAATTCTATTCCGATTAAGATACGAGAGAAATAAGGGGCAACATCTCCAGAAAACCCTAACGGATACAATTGTTTTACTTCAAATGTGGAGATTGCGAAATACGGCGACGGGTATAATTTTGCCACTGCCGATAATAAAAATAAAAATGCAATACTGATTCGAATTGCTATTGGAACATATTTTTCACGAGTAGTCATGAGCGATTATTTAATATTATTTATGAAATTCCATCAAAATCAAAGCGAAAATAGCGTAGTTAATCATGTCTTGATAATTCGCATCAATTCCTTCTGAAACCAAGGTTTTACCTTTGTTATCTTCAATTTGTTTTACACGAAGTAATTTCTGCAAAATCAAATC
>CANFVB010000140.1 GCA_947450355.1 Bacteroidota bacterium | reverse complement strand
ATTTTAGATTTAGGCTCCCCTCCTGCTCGTTTTGCGTGGTTAAGCATTGGTAGTCAAGGTAGAAAAGAACAATTATTATTGACCGATCAAGATAGTATTTTGGTATTTGAAGACGTTGCCGCTGATAAATATCGGGATGTAAAGAATTATTTTATGAAATTGGCTAAAAAAGCAGTTTCAACATTAGAAATCGTTGGTTATGAACCTTGTCAAAATGGTCACATTTCAAGCAATATGCTTTGGTGTAAGTCATTGACTGAGTGGGTTAAACAATATAGTAACTGGATGAATACTCCAGGTGAAAAAAACAATGAAATTAGTAGTGTGTTTTTTGATTATGAAATTGCTTTTGGGGAACAAAAAATAGAAGATGCGATTACCGATATTATCTTTGTAAATACTAAAAAAAATAAATTGTTTTTTGACTATTTAGGCAATGATGCTCTTAGAAAACCGCCACCTTTAAGCTTTTTCAAAAAATTCAATGTCGAAGAAACTGGCGTTAATAAAGGAAAATTCGATATAAAAAACAGACTTATACTGCCATTGGTAGATGGCGCAAGACTATTTGTATTGAGTCATAATATAAGAGGAATTAACAATACTCATTTACGATTTAAGCAATTGGCAATAATAGATCCAAAGCATTCTGAGATTTATTTGAATTGTGCTGATGCCTTTCAAATAGCGACAAAATTGCAAACTTCCGAAGGTTTGAAATATGATAATTCGGGACAATTTATTAATATTGAAGATTTATCCAAAGTCGATAAAGAGAATTTAAAAAATGCTATTGCTCCTTTAAAAGAATTGGAAGAATTAATAAAAGATAGTTTTCAATTGACTCAATTTTCATAATATGTTAGATTGGATTAAAAATATAAACAAAGAATATCCCGAATTTTGGAAAAATTATCTTTCTAAATTCGAGAAAAAATCACAGCGATATGTTTCGTTAAGCATTACTTCTACAGGAACTAACCCTGAAAAAGATGTGATTTTATCCTTTGGTGCAGTTGCAATTGAACAAGATAGTATTCGCATTGGCGATAGTTTTGAAGTTGTTTTGTTGCAATATATTTATTTGCACGATAATGGATTGTCGAATGAATTTATAATTAAAAGTACACAGCCAAAACTCGGCGAACGTGAAGCTATTCAAGCGTTTATTGAATATATTGGCAATGCAACTTTGGTTGGTCACAGAATAGATTATGCTGTGAATTTGATAAATACTGCTCTTGAAAAATTAGATTGTGGCAGATTGAAAAATGAAGCTTTGGATATTGAAATTATGTTTCAAAAACTAAATGACCTTTCAGATAAACCTGTTTCCATCGATCAGTTATGCGCTCATTTCAAACTTCCCGCATCTTCAGAAATAGCTTCAACACCCGAAGAAGCCTATACTATTGCACTTTTGTTTTTAAAGTTAAAGTTGCGATTGGGATTAAAATAAAGAAACTATTTTTTCAAATCTTCCGTCAAACACTCATAAATATGAATGAAAAGTTTTTATATTTATAAAACAAATCTAATAATTCAATTTCATTGAAGTTCCTGCCAACACATTAAAAACTTTAGTATTGATTTTTATACAAACATTTATGGCGCTTGGATTGGTAACATTGTTTTTATCTACAGAGAATTTCAGGTTTCTAAATGCATTAATATAATCAACCAAATCAATTTGCGAAGTGTAATAAACAGCTTGATTATTAGCTAACAAGTTAAAGTATTTATCTGTTTCGTCCCATTTTTTTTGATCAGTTCCCATTTCCCAACTGTGTCCCCAGATATCCATAACCGCTAATTCTTTGGTTTGTATAAAAGTAGTAATTGTTTTATAAAATAGTGCTATTTCTTTTTTGTCTTTTTCAGGTTGGTTGGGTTCCCAATATGCTTTACAAAATTGATGCATTGTGGGATGCCATTTTAGAAAATTTTCAGGTATTTTGAAATTGTAAGTATCATCAACTGTTCTTGCATATTCTATTCCCAAATCCTTAATAGTTGCAACTACTTCATCATTTGTATTTCCAAAAGGATACGCCATTCCTCGAACTAATTTTCCTGTTAAGCGTTCCAATTCTTTACGATCCTCAATAATTTCATATACAATATCAATTTTTGATAATACGGTCAAGTTTGGATGATTTGCCGAATGTACAGAAACTTCGTGACCTTAATATAAGTCTTTTATTTCGTTTTTATTTAAATAATCGAAATAGTTATTGGTACTTAATTTATTAGAATTCAAATGAAAAGTCCCAATCAAATGGTACTTGTTCATAAGTTTCACCAATTCTCTATCTTGAATTGCCCCATCATCATAACTCAAAATTAGTGCTTTTGATTTCCCTTCTGGAAAAAGCATTTCTATAGGAATAGCACTTTTAGGGATTTCTGGATTGGTTTGAGCAAAAGCAGAAAAAGCAATAAATAATAGTAATAGAGTTGTTGTTTTCATATTTCAAAGTTTAATCATCCAATCATTTTTTATCATAACTTTATTTCTATTTACAATTCAAATAAAAAATGATTGGTTTTGATTTAATTTAAATATTCTAATGCGAAATAACAACTTTTTTAGTAATAGAGTCTTTATTGTCCGATATTTTCACAAAATAAATACCTGAATACACGGTTTCTAAATTCAGATAACACATTGTGCTTCCTTGTTTTAAAGTATCTTTTAAAATTAATTTCCCATTAATATCAAATAACTCTATTTCTAAATCACTAACAACTGGCGAGTATGACTGAACAACTACCATATCGCTGGTAGGATTTGGAAATAAAGACAAACCAATTTGTTCTAAATTGTTGCTTGAAACAGATAAGGAAGGCGTATAAGTTGTTACAGTTTCAGATATAGTTGCGTGGATAGAAGCTTGGACTGTACCATGATAATATTTACCTAAAAGATACGGATAAACCGGTTTGTTAGTTGCATCAACAGTCGCAAAATAGCAATAAATACCGTTTGGATATTCAGGAGTTTTACAAATTCTTCCGTTGCTTTCATCTAAATCACCCAAACCAGCAACATATTCAAAATCTTCTAAATAAGCCCCCAATATTGCTTGAATTTGTGGAGCTCCTGGACCCATAATTTGAACCATTTCTGTTAAAGTTGGTCCTACAGCAGCAGATCCATCAAGCAAAGTAGTTCTTGCCGTAATATTTCTTAATCGATAACTAGGTGTAATTCTCTTTATAGGACTTGTAGCATCCAATGGATTGGTATATCCATAAGCCCCGTAAATAGGAAATCCATCGGCTGCAAAACCAATAAGTGGTCCGTGTGTGGCAGCATTTGGAACATAAAGTCCATCGGCTAAATATACGTTACATATTGTTGAAGTAGGTACTGTTTCAATATTAAAGGCAGAAGGATTTTGATGGTGGTGATAATCTGAAGTCATTGGACCAGGATGACCGTGTGCACAATCAAAACCAATATTTTCAAAATAAACTGCATTAGAATGCCATTTATTTAAATTGTTATAAGAACCCCCATCCCCTGCAGTATATGCAACTGTACCATTAATAAAAGCTGCGACTGCACCCATCCCAACTAACGTATTGGTTGTTGCTATTGTTGGATTTAAAGGCATTTTAATAACGTAATTATTATTTAATGCCGTCGTAACCGGACCTGTTGCAAAAGGACCAGTTACAAAAGCTGGAACTCCAGTGGCTGTTACATAAACAAAATTTGTAGAATATTGAACTTGTTGAACATTGGCATTGACTGTTGTGGTCACTGGCGTTGAATTACCCGTTAGATAGTATCTTCCTTTTGCATTATTAGTATTTTGTAACCACGATAAAATAGCAGGATTAGTTTGACCGAAAGTGGAACTACTTACAATTAAGAGCAATAAAATTAGTTTTGATTTCATATTCTAAAGATTTATTTGATTTATTTAAGCAAATATACTTTTAGAAATAAAGGGTCAAAAACGAAATTAGGTTGAATTGTAAAAAAAAAAAGGTTGAATCGTAACTTATAATGTGGTGTTGTTTGAATCTTTAATTATCCAACCATTTTTTGAAATCATTTACCCGATCTCTGCTTACAATTCTGGCATCAGAATCAAGAAATTTTGATGCAATAGACAAACGACTGTTAAAATAAGTAGTCACTTTTTCAATGGATTGAATATGTAGAATTATTTTTCTGTTAATGCGGAAGAAATTTTGGAGTTGCAACATCGTTTCCAGTTGATCTAAAGTATAATCAATGAGATAGCGATTTCCTTTATTGGTAACTAAAAATGACAAACTTTCTTTGGTCTCAAAATGATGAATTTCATCTGTTGGAATGGTATC
Source organism: Bacteroidota bacterium (assembly GCA_947450355.1). GTDB lineage: Bacteria > Bacteroidota > Bacteroidia > Flavobacteriales > Flavobacteriaceae > Flavobacterium. The sequence continues at coordinate 1,466 of CANFVB010000140.1, read as the reverse complement.
AATGGTTTGTCCTAATTTGACCAAAAACCGTGTTTTGTACTCTTTATTCATTTGCTGATAAGCCAATGCAATACTTGAAATTAAGTCTTTATTTCCTGATTGCTGTTGCTTTATGAACTTATCTAAGGCAAATTGTAACTCTTTTAAAGCGATGGGTTTCAATAAATAATCAATACTATTTTGCTTGAACGCTTGAATAGCATAATTGTCAAAAGCAGTGGTGAAAATAACGGGTATTTCAAGTTTAATTTGATTGAAAATTTCAAAACTATTGCCATCGGCTAAATGAATATCCATAAAGATTAAATCGGCATTTAAGCCTTCTTTAAAAGCATTTACAGAAGCTGTAATTGTATCAAAAAAATTAACAACAGTTATTGACTCGTCTATTTTTTGTAATAAAATAGTTAAGTGTTCTGCCAATAATTTTTCGTCTTCTATGATTACAACCTTCATTTTTTCTGTATTAATGGTAAAATTACTTTAAAAATTTTGCCATTGTTAGAAACGATTACTTTTTTATCAGTAAAAAAGGAATACCGTTGTTTAATATTTTTTATACCTGTTTTAGTGCTTTCCGATATGTCGCTTCTTGACAAGATTGGATTTTCGATGACTAAAGAATCATTATCCGTGTAAATTAAAACTTTCAACGGATTGGCTTGCGAAGTTTCATTGTGTTGAATCGTATTTTCGACCAACATTTGCAGGCACATCGGTAATAAATAAGCTAATTTTTGGCTTTCTTCAATTTTAATTTCAAATGAAATACTGTCTTCAAATCGTATTTTTTGCAAAAAGATATAATGATTTATAAAATCCAATTCTTCTTGTAATGGAACTAACTCTGAATTTTTAGTATCTAAAACATAGCGATAAACTTTGGCTAATTCATTGATAAAATCGGCAGCTTTGTCTTGATTTTTATAAACTAACGAAGTTAAAACGCTCAAATTATTAAATAGAAAATGAGGATTCAACTGGTTTTTTAAGTTTTGCAATTGGGCGTTGGCACTTTCCGTTTTGTATTTTTCTGTTTCAATTAAACTGTTTTTTAAAGCACTAAAAAATTCACTTCCGATTTTTACTGCCAAAAGTGCAAACGTAAAAAGAAGGGCTGACGGAAAAATTTCAATCATTTTATGATTTACTATTTGACCGTCCCCAAATCTCAATTGATGCAGCAAATACATTATAGGAAATAAGGCACTTGATGTGAATAGAATCGAAAGAATACTTTGAATAATCAACCTTTTTTTGGCATTTTCAATCCAACTGTATTTGTAATTTAGCCCTTTATTAATAGCTTCATTTCCCAACCAAATAAGTATTATAATTGCTAAAATAAATAATAAATCCATTTGGAAAAATTCATCTATTCTAAAAAAAACGATTTTAAAAAAGAGTGTTATTGCAATCGCAATTCCGAATTTGTTAAATATGTTACGTTTTGAATTCTTCATTTT
>CANFVB010000139.1 GCA_947450355.1 Bacteroidota bacterium | reverse complement strand
TGGTTTTTTTGGTGTAGTAGTGTAAACACGCGTACAAACCCCTCTTCTTTGAGGACAAGAATCTAAAGCAACCGATTTACTCTTCTTAGTTATCTGAGTTCTTCCTGTTCTTACTAATTGTTGAATTGTTGGCATAATTAATACTAAAAATTACTTATATATTAAATTTCCCGCTTTTTACGGGGTTGCAAATATACAAATTATTTTTTTCTATCCAAATCATAACACATTAATTTTCAAACCATTTTGTTAACCCTAATTTTTATTATACTATTTTAGTATTTTTACGTTACATTTATAAAAAACTTAGTAACAATTTGAAAAGGACGCTACTTTTATTCTTATTTATTTTCATAAGCTATTCGACTTCAGCTCAAAATAGCTATTTGAAAATTTCTGGCGCATCAGAATTAGAAAATAAAACGATAGATTCCATTGGATACAATAAAAAACATTCCAATGTGAAAGGTGCTTTTGATGAAATTCAATTGGTTTCTGATAAATTAATGACGCACGGTTTTATAGATACCGAAATTTTGAAGAATTCTAAAGTAAATGACAGCACATTTTTATTCCAATTTCAGCTTGGAACTAGAACGAATTTTATACATATATATATAGGTAGAAATTCTACATTAAAATCGTTTGCTAATTTTGAATCTAAAAGCGATACACTAATAATGAAAATCGGCGAAACTGAATCTTTTTTGAATCAAACTTTAGGCAAATTAGAAACGAATGGATATTCCCTTTCCAAATTAAAACTCGTTAATTTCAGAAAAATTAAAAATTCCCTTTTTGCAGAATTAGTTTTAGAAACTGGAAATCGTCGTAAATTGAATGATATTGTAATTAATGGCTATGACAAATTTCCCGAAGGACACAAAAAAGAAATAGTACGGCTTCATAAAAACAAAACTTTCAATCAGGAAAATCTAAAGAAAATATATAGCGATTTTGAGAAATTTAGATTTGTAAATCAAACGAAATATCCTGAAATATTGTTCACAAAAGATACTACCAAAGTTTATGTTTATTTGGAAAAATCAAAGCCGAATAAATTTGATGGTTATATTGGATTTTCAAATGATGAAAAAAGCAAATTGATATTCAATGGGTATTTGGATTTACTATTGGTGAATATTATGAATGCTGGTGAAGAATTTTCGCTCTATTGGAAAAGCGATGGCGGCAATCAAAAAACATTTAATTTAGGGGTTGAAGTGCCCTATATTTTCAAAAGTCCTATTGGGATAAAAGCAAGTTTAAATATTTTCAAACAAGATAGCATCTTTCAAAATACAAGAACTACAATTGATCTTGGTTACTTTTTCAATTACAACAGCCGCCTTTATTTAGGGTATCAATCGGCAGAATCGAGTGATATTCAAAATAAAAATAGTGCCGTTATCAGTGATTATAAAAACTCATTTGTAACCACGAATTATGAGTTTATTGACTATCAAAACTCGAATTTTCTATTTCCTGAAAAGTCTAAAATTAGTAGCAAAATTGGATTTGGTTCTCGGGATTCAAATTTAAAATCCTACCAGCAATTATTCGCCAATATTGATTTAAGCCACTCTTTATTTTTAAACGAAAAAAATTGTATCAATATCAAAAGTCGGAATTACTATTTGCAAAGCGACCAATATATAATTAATGAATTGTACCGTTTTGGCGGAATAAATTCCATTCGAGGATTTAATGAAAATAGCCTTCAAGCGAATGTATTTTCTTCTTTGTTGACTGAGTACCGCTATGTTCTTGCGCCTAGTATTTATGTACATTCTATTATGGATTACGGCTATTATAAAGATACTGTGAATTCAAAAAGCGGCACTTTATTAGGTCTGGGTTTTGGTTTTGGATTGCTGACAAAAAACGGACTTTTTAATATTGTATATGCCAATGGAAGCACGAAAGACCAAGCAATAAAACTCTCAAATTCAATTGTTCACATCAGTTTTAAATCCAATTTTTAAAAGCTTTGTAGCTTGCCAACTTTATCCTATATTTGCAAAATGGAAAAAGAACACCTTATATTTGGAATACGTGCGATAATTGAAGCAATTCAATCTGGGAAAGAAATTGATAAAGTCTTTGTTCAAAAAGAAATTTCTGGAGAGTTGATGAAGGATTTAATGAAAGTGATGAAACGAAATAACATCAATTTTTCGTATGTTCCTGTTGAAAAATTGAATCGTTTGACGCCAAATAATCATCAGGGAGTTGTGGCGAGTATTTCGCCTATTTCTTTTTATGATTTAGAAACATTAATAGAAACTGTAATTGAAAACGGCAAAACGCCCTTATTTTTAATTTTAGATCAAATTTCTGATGCGAGAAATTTTGGTGCAATTATCAGAACTGCTGAATGCACTGGTGTAAATGGTATAATTGTTCAAAAAGCAGGTTCTGCACCCGTTAATGGCGATACCGTAAAAACATCGGCTGGAGCGGTTTTTAATATTCCAATTTGTAAAGTTGAACACATAAAAGACGCGATTTTTTTATTGCAGGCAAGTGGTGTAAAAACGGTTGCGGCCACTGAAAAAACAGATCAAAATATATATGATATTTCATTAAATGAACCTGTAGCAATTATTATGGGATCGGAAGATCGAGGTGTAAACCCTTCGGTATTGAAAATTGTTGATGAAAAAGCGAAGCTTCCAATGTTTGGGACTATTGGCTCACTGAATGTATCAGTTGCGTGTGGTGCTTTTTTATATGAAGCCGTTCGCCAAAGAAAATAAGCTTCCTAATCCCTCAAGGAAGATTGATGAGACGGGTTAAGACTATGGTTTTAACTCGTTTTTGTTTTCAATATATTGGTAATTTATTTTAGGATTTGAAATGTAGAAAAATGGATTTTCGTCTTCTAATACTTCTTCAATTTCAATTTTTGGAAGGTTTACAAAATTTCCGTTTTCATCAAAACGCTGCATGAATTTATCCTCTTCTGCATTAAAATCTGGATGTTCCCAATCGTATTTTATGAGTTTTTTATATTCGGGGGTTTTAAAACTTATTGCGAAAATGAATCCTGTTACCAAACCTGCCAAATGCCCTTCCCAAGAAATTCCTTCTTGTATGTTTGGAAAAATATACCAAACCATACTTCCGTAAATCAAAACTACAAGAAGTGAAAGTGCAACTAATCGGTAATATTTTGTCATTATTCCTTTAAAGAAAATAAAACTTACCAAAACATAAATTAATCCGCTTGCACCAATATGGTAGGATTCACGACCAATTGTCCAAGTTATTAAACCTGATATTAGAATACCATAACCTAAAATCTTGAAAATATAATCTCTGTAGAAATAGCGTAAAGCAGCAATTAATATAAATAATGGAATGGAATTATTGTAAAGATGCTCTAGGTTTCCGTGTAGAAATGGGCTACATATAATTCCTATTAAACCTGGAACTGTTCTTGGATAAATTCCAAGATGGTCGAAATTGAAATGAAAACGCACGTCAATCCAAAATATAAACCAAAGTAATACAACCGATAAAAATGGAATTAGAATTACGGAAGGTGAAAATTTGAAATGATTGTCGTTCATTGAGAAGAGGATGTTCGGTTTATTAAAATTACGAAAAATAGTAATCAAAAATAAAACCAAATAAAAATTGTGCTATTTTGTCATATCGAGTTGAAAATTTAATTTAACCCACGACACACAAAAGACAACTTAAACATCAATTCGCACCACGTATCCTTCTGAACTTCGAACGTTAAAAACAGTTCCATCTTCAAAAATCAGATATTGCCCTTTTATACCCGTTAATTTCCCTTTGAAATTGGGAGTTTTATCTAAACTTAGACTGTTTATTTTATTTGGATATTCTAAAACAGGGTAGTTCATTTCATATAAATCATTTTTTTCTAAATGAAAATATTCCCGAACTTCATCAGGTATTAATTGCTCTAATTTGGAACGCGCTTCAATTAAATCGATGTGTGCAATATCATTTGTAAGCATTTTACGCCAATTGGTTTTATCTGCAAAATGATTTTTTAAGGCAACTTCTGTAATTCCTGCCAAGTATCGATTGGGAACTTCAACAATAGCAATTGCCTTTTCGGCACCTTGATCGATCCAACGTGTGGGAACTTGCGTATTGCGTGTGACCCCAACTTTCACTTCACTTGACAACGCCAAATAAACAATATGCGGTTGCAACTGCACCTTTTCTTCATACGCCAAATCTCGATCTTGAATCCCAAGATGTGCCGTGCTTAATTCAGGTTTCATAATCCAATCGCCTACTGCAGGACTTGAATAAAAACAATCATAGCAAAATCCTTGACGGAAAATTTTCTTCTTTTTTCCACAATTCAAACATTGATAACCTACAAAATTAATTTCAATATTTTTATTCAATAACTGATTGACATTTAAAAAGCTATCTTGAAAAATTAAATAATATTGAATAGGATTTTCAAACTCGGTTTGCATTTTTTTGAGGACGCCTTCGTATGTCATTTTAGGATTTTAGATATAAGATTTTAGATTTATAAAAGAAATCTATAAATATTTGCTATTTTTGGTAAAGTTAGCATTTGTTTGTCGTTTTACAAATCTAAAAGTCTAATTCTAAAATCAGAAATCAGAATGCCGATATCAATTATCAATTCCTTTGCCACTTGGGTTTTAAAACAACGCATCCACCAGATGGAGTTGTTCTTAAAATATCCAAATGAGGTACAAGAAGAATTGCTAATGAACCTGATTCGCTCTGCTGAAAACACGTTTGTTGGTTTGGAAAACGGATTTGAATCGATAAAATCTTACGCCACTTTTACCGAAAGAGTTCCTATTTCAACTTACGAAGATTTACAGCCTTTAATAGAACGAACGCGGCAAGGCGAACAAAATGTTTTTTGGGGAACACCGATAAAATGGTTTGCCAAATCGAGTGGAACTACTAATGCCAAAAGCAAGTTTATCCCCGTAAGTACCGAAGCTTTAGAAGATTGTCATTATAAAGGAAGCAAAGATTTATTGTGTTTGTATTTGAATAATAATGAAAATTCGGAGTTGTTTTTGGGCAAAAGTTTACGTCTTGGAGGAAGTTCGCAAATTTACGAAAACAACAATACTTTTTTTGGTGATTTGTCTGCCATTCTAATTGAAAATATGCCGATTTGGGCGGAATTTAGTAGCACACCGAGCAATAGAGTTTCCTTGATGAGTGAATGGGAAACCAAAATCGCAGCCATTATCAATGAAACTAAAACTGAAAATGTTACCAGTTTTGCTGGTGTTCCTTCTTGGATGTTGGTTTTGATGAATAAAGTTCTCGAAGAAACGGGAAAAGGAAATCTTTTAGAAATATGGCCGAATTTAGAAGTGTATTTCCACGGAGGCGTAAGTTTTGATCCGTATCGGGAGCAATATCAGAAAATAGTGCCGAATAGCGACTTTAAATATTACGAAATTTACAATGCTTCCGAAGGCTTTTTTGCCATTCAGGATTTGAATAATTCCAATGATTTATTGTTGATGTTGGATTACGGGATTTTCTACGAGTTCATTCCAATGGAAACTTTTGGAAGTTTGAACCAAATTGCTATTCGCTTGTGCGATGTTGAATTGAATAAAAATTACGCCATTGTTATTACTACAAATTCAGGTTTGTGGCGCTATATGATTGGCGATACCGTTCGGTTTACCTCTTTGAATCCGTATCGAATTCGGGTAACTGGAAGAACGAAACACCATATTAATGTTTTTGGCGAGGAGTTAATGGTGGAAAATACCGATCGGGCAATTGCCAAAGCCTGTCAACTTAC
>CANFVB010000138.1 GCA_947450355.1 Bacteroidota bacterium | reverse complement strand
TATAAAACCCCAAAAAGGTTCAATTTAAAGTTGAAAATAATGTATTGGCAACACGTTTTTCTACTTATAATAACTTCCTTTTTGATATTTATTTTAATTTATAATGTGCTTAATTCCAATTGGGGATATAGAGCGCATTTCAAAGAAGCTTTGGATATAATAAGTATAAATGTGAGCATTATTGGAGGAATCGGCTATTTTTTTTTGGCTTGGGGAATGTTGAATACCCTCTATTTATTTACATTAAGCCAGCCTTCAATGCCTTTGAAAGCTATCATAATTGCACTTTTCACAAATGTTTTTATAGGATTTTTTTGCAGCCGTTTTATATCCTATGAATACAGCGTTTTGGGATTATTAGTAGGCGCAATTGTTTTTATGGCAATTACGTTGAAAGCAACTCTCAATTTTCTTAACAAATTAGACTATTTCTATTATGCAGCTTATTAAAATCATATTATTCGTTTTGCCATCATTGCTCGTTTCTGATGCATTTGGAAATGGAATTAACAAAAATTCCGTATTCGTTTGCTATGGACGGTTAGAGCCAGAATCCATAAAAGGCTATAGTTATGTGATTTTAGAATCTAAATATTATACTTTTTATGAAGTTCAGAGAATAAAATCTCAAAACGAGAAAGTGGTTGCCTATATCAGTTTGGGAGAAATTAGTGATAATTCAAATTATTTTCAACAATTCAATTCTGATTTTTCAGGAAAAAATGATGTTTGGAACAGCCATTATTTGAATTTAAAGTCAGATAAAACATTAGAAATACTTATGAAAATGGTTGATAATATCTTTGCAAATGGCTACGATGGTTTGTTTCTTGACAATATTGATAATTTTTCAGATTATGGTCCTCAATCGAATCAAAAACCAGAAGTTATTCAATTCATAAAAAAAATAAAAACTGATTATTTTAACCATATTTTAATTCAAAATGCTGGTTTGGAATTGATTAATGAAACAGGTCAATATATAGATTCTGTGGTAGTAGAATCTGTTGCGAGCAATTATACTTTTGATGATAAATCATATAAATTAAGAGATGAATTTGAATTTGATGCGTATGTAAATAAGCTTGTTTCAATAAAAAAACAATACAATTTGCCAATTCTTCTTATTGAATATGCCGATACAATTACACTTCGTAATGCCATTGAAAAGAGAATTAAACCGTCAAGATTTGACTATTTTATAGGAAATATAAACCTTCAATCGATACCGAAATTCATTAAATAATAAATTTATGATACTTTCAAATTCAACAATTCTTGGCTTTTTAAGATTTTTTGTTATGTTTCTTTTTTTATATTTAATCAATAAAAAATGGATCAACAAATCATCTTCCAATAATTTTGTTGAGTTTGTCGTGTTGCAATGGTTCAAATACGGCGCAATCCTCGGAATTGTAATATTCATAACGGTTCAATTAAATATTTTCGATTTATTAAACACACTTTTCATTCTTGCACTTTTAATTACAATTGAATTAATTGGTATTCAAAACTTGAAAAATCCATTTATTTATTTCAATTCAAAAATTAAAAAGCTACTCGTAAAAAGATTAAAAAACATTGAATTAAGCACAACTTTTAAGTCTTGGTTTTCAATAAAAAAAAAAGAAACCGCTGATGTAAATCATTATTTTCTTTACTTTTTAATAGGTTTTGCAATTGTTGCAACCTTTATTGCCAGATTTTATTTCCTTAAATATGATTTTTATTTGTTGTCAAATAGTTGGAATAGCGATTTAGAATCAATGTTCAATTTAGACAGACAATATTGGTTTTATCCCAATAATACAATGGTTGGGGAATTGGCTTTTACTAATTTTTATGCCAAAATTTTTGATGTAAGTCCTGAAATTGCTTTGCAATCTATGGGTGTTTTTGAAGCGGTTTTACTTGTAATTATTCTATTTTGGTTGATTAAAAAATGTAGCGATTCAGAATATTTTGCGCCAATAATAACGGCACTTTCTTTTGCTGTATTTCTAACAATTATTCCAGTAAATCTCAATTTTTTAACGCAAAGAAATCCTATTTTTTTAGCATTAACTTTTGCAATTCCAAGTTTTTATTATCTTATAAATCCAATGGAACTAAAGTTGAAACGACTTTCCTTTTTTTTAAGTTGTTTAGGGGCATTTATTATTATCGGCCTAATAGATTTATTCACTTTTTGCATTCTAATTCCGCCATTTGTCTTGATTTCTATTTTTCTGAGTAACAACAATTTCACCGCTCGTTATTGGATTGCATTTGGTGCTTTTCTATTTTCAATTCTGATTTTATTTGGCGGATATTATATAATGTGTACCACTTTTCAAATAGATTTCAATGATTTTATGCGTTCCAATGTCATCTCTGTGAATTCATATACCTATAATCCACAGCTGATTATTCCAATTGATTTACTCGTAAATTACTATGTTATTTTTGCTTTTGGATGTACGATTTTAATCTTGTTTTTCATTTTTTATCTGAAAGAAAATTGGAATGTTTCACTTGCATTTCTTTTGTATTTTTTACTATTAACCGCTTTATTAAAAATTACAAATACTTTGGTTGATAAGGATTTAATGATGCAATCTATGGCAGTTTTTTTTCCAATTGTAATAGGTATTTCGGTTGGAGTTATCTTACGATTAGCAGTTTCAGTAACAAAAAAAACGAATAAAATTCATAATTATTTAACTGCAATTTCATCATTTGTAGTTTTGTATTTCGCTATCGATTTTCAAAGAATTGCACTTATAAATATTTCAAAATCTAATGATTTCTCGCTTCAGATTTTAGCTGTTTATGATAAAATCCATTCTGATTATTTTCCATTTTCATTTGCAGTTGTCGATAAAAATACAACTCAAATAATCAGTGAAAATAATCATTATTTCATCAATTATTCCGAGTTTTTAGACAGCTATTTGTCGAAAGATGCTAAATATTTTAAGAATTATAAAAACCAAAGTTATTTAAAAAAAAATCCTCAGGATGTGCTTCCAAATAGCATTTTGCTTTTCATTTATAATGATGAAAATAAAAAAAATATACTGAAGAGTTTGAATGTATTAAAAAAGCGAGGACGAACAATCAAATTATTTCAAGCGAATGAAAATTTCAAAGTATATGAAATTGTTAATGTGCCAAATTCTAGTAAAATTTCAGATTTAATCTTCTAATTATGAAAGCATTGTATATAAAAATCAGTTTCTATTTTAATATTCTAATAACTATTATTTCGCTATTAATGTTTTCAAATTGCGGAACTATTGACTCTTTAGAAGTTGATAATTTCTCTGTTTTTAACTCTAATTCAAAAAATAATTTGGATGAATTTCGAAGGTATTCAGAAAATATTCAACCGCCATTAATTGAGTTTTTATTGGACAATACAGATATTGAAAGCTTGAAATTTAATGATAATATCAAAAAAGTTTGTGATTATACCAAGTTTCCATACAAATCTACCGACATAAAAAAATGGGATAACAATCCTTCTTTTTCACCAACTACAAGAGTAATTTGTTTGTCAAAAACAATTAAATTAAGCGATGCGGGAATTGCAAAAATAACAGAATTTGTGGCTAACGGTGGAACATTTTTTTATCCAATTGCAAATGAAGATAAGAGAATATCCTTTCTTTTAGGATTTAAACCCGAAGCCGATCATTATACTGACATAACTGCCAAAGGATTTTATTTCAAATATCCAATTTTACCTGATTTTAAAGGAGTTAAAATGAATGTTGATGAATTGCATTATGGATTTGCAAAAGAAAATTTTTCAAAAAACATTAAAATATTAGCCACAGCGGTCAATGATGTAAACTTTCCAATTGTGTTAGAAAATCAAGTTGGAAAAGGGAAAGTTATCCTTTTTAATTTTCAAAAATCATTTGAAAAAAGAGATAGAGGATTATTATTTGCAGGGATTTTAGAAGGTTTAGAAGGTATTCCATATCCAATTGCAAATACAAGCACCATTTTCTTAGATGATTTCCCATGTCCGTTATTTGATATAAAAAGTGAACCAATAGCTTCTGAAATGAATCTTTCTTCCAAAGATTTCGTGAAAAATGTTTGGTGGCCGGATATGTTAAAAATCGCAAATCGTTTTAATATTAGCTATTCTGTTTTGTTAACTTTTGATTATAAAAACAAAGTAGAACCGCCATTTTTGTTCAATCAATGGGATTATAATAAAATTAAATTTGATGATAAAGTGGAATCTTTGAGCGAATGGTTTGTGAAAGATGCCAAGAAAAACGGTCACGAATTGGCATTTCACGGATACAATCACTCTGAATTGAATAAACAATTATGGAAAAATCCAGACTTTATTTTAACATCTTTAAATGCGGTTAAGAAAAAATGGGATGTAAGTGATTTTGGAGCAATGCCAATTTCGTATGTTCCGCCTTCAAATTATATTGATAAAATGGGAATTAATAAACTCAAAAATGGAATGCCCTCAATAAAATATATGTGTAGTAGTTATAATGGGGAATTGTCGGATGGGGAAAATCGGGAATTTGATTTTGATCCTTACAACAAGGATTTGTTTGATTATCCACGAATTACGTATGGTTATTATTTAAATAACATACAAAAATACAGCCAAGAATCCGCCTATTTATATACTGGAATTTGGACGCATTTTGTTCATCCTGATGATGTTTATCAAATTAGTTCGCATAAAGACGGCACGCAAGGTGATTTTGATTCAAGAAATCCATTGAATTTGGGTTGGCATAAAACCAAAGGAAAAAATGTTGGAATGTATTCTGAATTTACCAATTATCTAAAAGAAATGACGAATTTATTTCCTCAAATACGATTTTTAAATGCTGGTGAAGCGGCAAATATTGTGTTGGATTGGCGCGCTTCAAATTTTAATTTTAATTCTAAAAACGGAAATTTCACAGTAGAAGAATTGAAGCCAGAAGAATCAATTTCTGACAAGCAATATTGGTTTATGTATGTAAGTTTGGAAAATACTACAAAAATTGAAGCATCGCTTAAAAATCAAATTGTTCGGTTTTCAAAAACGCCATTTTTGACAGGAAATTTATATACAATTTTCACAACTGCTTCTAAATTGAGTTTGCTAGATTTGAACAATTTCACTGAATATGAAAGAAAACAGGCTGTAGAAGCAACCAAAATTCAAACTAAAACGTATCAAGAAAATGTTGCTAAATATGAATTAGCACTTAAATTAGATGCTATCGATTCTGATAAATTATTAAAAATTGAAATTTCAGATTTGAAACAAAAAATGCTTTCAGAAGCAAAAATTGATTCAGTAACTTGGAATAAATACACAAAATACATGAATTGGGATGATAAAGGGGAAACCGTTTGGGATTTATTAGAAGAACATTGCAAAAAATATCCAATTTCCGAAAATGTAATGTATTCCAAAGAATTAAATAAGTTAGTAGCATATCCAAATGATTTGATTAAAGAAAAATGGCTGAGTGCGCAAATGCTTGTTACGCCCAATGATATAGCGCTTTTGAACAGTTATATCGCTGATTTTTACACGCCCGAAAATCAAAATAAAATTAAAATTGCGTTGCTAAATTTATTAGAAGTTGATTCTGGTTTTGAGACGTATCAAATGTATTTACAACATCTTTTGACCTACGAACCTAAAACGGCTTTGGATGAATTTCGCCTGATTTTACCGTCTAATAAATACAAAAGTTTGGCGGAAGATATTTGCTGGCTTTATGTTGATAATAATCAATATAAAAAGGCATACGATTGGTCTTTTTATGCAGATGATATCGATTTTTCAACGAAAATGACTTGGTTAATTGAAC
>CANFVB010000137.1 GCA_947450355.1 Bacteroidota bacterium | reverse complement strand
TTTACTTGGTAAGAGAAGCTGGTAGACGCTATCCACCAGCAACCAAGGTTTTAATGAGTATGCTCTCATATAACTGCTTTTCTTTAAATATACCGAAAATTTAAAAAAGAGTCAAGTGTTTAGGATAACTAAATGATAAAAAAAAATTACAATAGCGGAAATTGAGCACAATATAATTGTTGCAATAATTATGTAAAGCCTTATTATTACTAACATTATACGCTATTCTTTTACTCTATAATTAAGTAACATATATGATAGTAGATTGAAAGGATGCGAGTAAATTAGTAGATATAATTGATACAAAATACTAATTATTATGGTACTAAATGTATTGGTATTTAGTTGTTATTGATACTATATAACAATTGATGCACACGTATATACTATGATGGTTCTGACTTGTTAGTCCTACCTCCCTGTATTGAACAAATACCACCCCCTCCCTGTGTAGCGTTGTTGAAACAAGGATTTGTTATTATGGTTGTGGTTGTTACCCGCCTCATTAGGTATCAAATAATAGTAGCTACTACCCCAAACACATGATATGTCGTTCAAATTTTTTTATAATTTTTTTCTGTAAAACATTGAAAACCAGGAAATATTACTTTTTTCTTGTGTAATCCAAAAATGCCTGGCACATTTGCAGTGTAATAAAACACAAACGGACATCTAAGTTTTATTACACCTAAATATTACGATATGAAAAAGTACATCGCCTATTACAGAGTTAGCAGAAAAGAACAAGGAATTAGCGGACTAGGATTGTCTGCTCAGAGAACATCTGTTACAAATTTTGTAAAGAATCAAGAAGGAACTATCATTCAAGAGTTCACCGAAATTGAAACAGGAACAAATAAGCGTGAACGTATAGAGATTCATAGAGCAATCGAATTAGCTAAAATTGAAGGTGCTATTTTGGTTATCGCCAAATTAGACCGTTTATCACGTAATGTTAATTTTGTTAGTTCTTTAATGGATGCTGGTATTGAGTTTGTTGCGGTAGATATGCCATCGGCTAACCATTTTACAATTCATATTTTTAGTGCCTTGGCAGAACAAGAAGCAAGACTTATCAGTTCTAGGACTCGCCTTGCACTTACAGAACTAAAGAAAAAAGGTATAGTACTTGGTAATCCTATGAACCTTAACGATGAAGCTAGAGCAAAGGGCACTCAAAAAGTTAAAGAGAACGCTATCAACAACGATAGAAACCGACAAGCTCAATCAGTAATTATGAGTTGTAAAGAAAAAGGCATGAGCTACCGACAAATAGCTGAATATTTGAATCAACTGAATTTCAAAACACGTTATGGCAATCAATTCATGGCACCAACAGTTCACCAACTATATAACAGAACGGTATTACAATCAGCATGATACAAAAATAAATGCTGATAAAAAGTTGTAACTTTGAAAACAAAATAGTATATTTGCGTATAGTTGGATTAAAAAGGATAAAACCGATTACCTTGTCGGCACTTTTGAAACAATTTACTCAAGAATCGGTTGAGGGCAGTCCTAAACTGCGAAGACGTATCAAAAAAACGCCACTTTGTTCTTAAAAAGTGGTTTCAGCAAAACAAATTCAAAATTCTAAAGAACTCAAAAAGTTCTATTGCATCGCTATACCCATACATAACTTTTTATGATTGGCATTGATGTACTATGACTAATTCTGAGCTTCAATAGAATTTTAGAAGGTGGCTGATTGTAATGTTAACTGTTCAAGAATGTAAAAAAATATTAGAAAAAGACGGAACTAAGTACTCAGATGAAGAAGTAGAAATACTAAGAGATGTACTTTATAAAATCGCTGAAATAGATATTCAGCAAATCAACAACAACTAAAATTAATTTAAAAAAGAAAAAAAATGAATGTAATACTGTATTACCGTGTATCAACGGATGAACAAGCTAAAGGATTTAGCTTAGATTACCAAGAAGAAGTACTAAAACGATTTTGCGAAATCAAAGGCTACAATGTGATTAACTCATACAGAGAGGATGAATCAGGTAAAAATTTTGAAGGAAGACCAGAATGGCATAAGCTTCAAAAATTCGCAAAAGAAAACAAGAAATCAGTAGATTTAGTGTTGGTACATAAATGGGATAGATTTGCTAGAAATATACTAGAGGCTTACGTTATGTTAGATATATTAGACGGATGGGGTATTGGTGTTAATGCTGTAGAACAATGGTTAGACATGACCATACACGAATCTAAAATAATGCTCTCAATATACTTATCACAAGGCGAAGTTGAAAGGTTGAAAATTTCAGCAAGAGTAAAAGACGGGAACTACAAAGCTTTGTCAAGCGGGTGCTTTATTAACAAAGCACCTTATGGTTATGCAAATATTAAACTAGAAGAAAAAAAGCAAACTTTGGAAATAGTAGAAGATAAAGCCACGTTTATTAGAGAAGCATTTCAAAGAGTTTCAACAGGAGTTGAATCTGGTGAATCGGTTCTAAAAGATATGCGTAAAAGAGGCTTTAAAATGAGTGACAGTAACTTTTTCAGAATGCTAAGAAAAGTTGTTTATACGGGTAAAATATTAGTACCCGAATACAAAAAAATACCAATGAAAATAGTAGATGGGTACCATGACGCTATCACGGATTTAATAACTTTTGACAAAGTACAAAAGATACTTGATGGCAAAAGATGGAACGGTATAGTTCCTAGCCACAAGAACGACCTATTCCCGTTAAGAAATTTTCTTATATGTGACTGTTGTGGTGGTAATATGACTGCAAGTAGTTCACAAGGAAGAACTAAAAAATACCACTACTATCATTGCCACAACAACCACAGAATAAGCCTTGAAACTGTGCACCAAATGTTTGAAAATCTGCTATCGAAAATTACTATAAGTAATGGCACAAAAGAACTGTATAGTGAAATTCTAAAGAATAGTATAAAGAAATATTCATCAGAAAGAAATACCAGAACCAAATCAATAGAAGCCGAAATCAATAAAACAACTCAACTGATAGACAATGCTGACGAAAGATTATTGAATAAAGATATTGGTATTGAAACGTACAACAGAATGAATGACAAGTACCAATTGCAATTACGAAGTTTAAAAGCTGAACAATCAGATTTAAAAACAGAAAAGAATCCAATAGAACAATACATAGATGGTGGCTTAGCATTACTTTCAAACCTAATTACCATTTATAACAAAAGTGATTATGAAAGAAAAAGAGCCTTGATTGGTTCAATTTTTTCTGGTAAACTAGTCGTTTCCAAAACAGAATGTCGAACCACAGAAACGAACATGGTGATTGAGCTTTTTACTAGGAATTACGGGCAATTAGAAGGAATAAAAAAAGGGACAAACTCAGAAAATTCTGGTTTGTCCCCTTCAGTACTCGGGACGGGACTTGAACCCGTACGACCATTACAGTCACTGGATTTTAAGTCCAGCGTGTCTACCAATTTCACCACCCAAGCAATTTAAAATTAAAAATATAATTTCTATGGTATAGAGCGAAAAACGGGGCTCGAACCCGCGACCTCGACCTTGGCAAGGTCGCGCTCTACCAACTGAGCTATTTTCGCATTTCAATTTTTAAAAAGAGCCGCTTTACTTGTTCTGTATTAACGCACCTAACTTTTGTTTACAAAAGAGTTTGTTGAACTTGTTTGCGGTGGCAAATTTAATACATTTATTCTATTATACAAGTCTTTTTTGCAAAAATAAAAGACCTTCGATTTAAACTTCTGATAACGATAGCTTTAAAACAAAAATAAATTATTTCTTAGTCAACATTCTTTTAATTTCGTTGAGTTTCATCATCGCTTCAATTGGCGTCAAGGTATTGATGTCTAAACTAAGTATTTCTTCTTTAATTTCTTCTAATAAAGGATCATCCAAATTAAAGAAACTCATTTGCATTTCTTCCTTCTCCGCCTTAATTCCCGTTAATGCATCGCCAGAATGATCTTTTTCAAGTTTCTTTAATAACTTTTGCGCTTTTAAAATCACCGTTTGCGGCATTCCAGCCATTTTAGCGACGTGAATTCCAAAACTATGAGCACTACCTCCTTTTACTAATTTTCTAATGAAAAGCACCGTGTCCTTTAACTCTTTCACAGACACATTATAATTTTGAATTCGAGGCAACAATTCACTCATTTCATTCAACTCGTGGTAATGTGTTGCAAATAACGTCTTCGGTTTTGAAGGATGTTCGTGCAAAAATTCTGCAATTGCCCAAGCTATCGAAATTCCATCATACGTACTTGTTCCTCTTCCAATTTCATCTAATAAAATCAAACTTCTATCGGATAAATTATTCAATATCGAAGCCGTTTCATTCATCTCAACCATAAACGTGGATTCCCCCATCGAAATATTATCGCTCGCACCAACTCTCGTGAAAATTTTATCGACAATTCCCATTCTTACGTTATCGGCTGGTACAAAACTTCCCATTTGTGCCAACAAAACTATCAAAGCAGTTTGTCGCAAAATAGCTGATTTACCAGACATATTGGGTCCCGTAATCATAATTAACTGCTGCGTATCTCGATCTAAAAAAACATCATTGGCAATGTATGGCATCCCAACAGGTAACTGTTTTTCAATTACTGGATGGCGACCATTTTTTATATCCAATTCGAAAGTTTCGTCTAATTCTGGGCAAACATATTTGTTTTCAATTGCCAATTGTGCAAAAGAAGTCAGGCAATCTAGCTGCGCTACCAAATTTGCGTTAAGCTGAACGGGTTTAATGTAAGTTGTAATCCAAGCGACCAATTGCTCGAATAAATCCATCTCTAATTTGTGAATTTTTTCTTCGGCACCGAGAATTTTGGTTTCATATTCCTTAAGTTCTTCCGTGATATATCGCTCTGCATTTACTAATGTTTGCTTGCGAATCCATTCTGTTGGAACTTTGTCTTTATGTGTATTTCGAACTTCTATATAATATCCAAAAACATTATTAAAGGAAATTTTCAATGATGAAATTCCCGTTTTTTCAGATTCTCGTTTTTCAATTCCTTCCAAAAATTCTTTTCCAGAAGTTGAAATTGCCCGTAAATCATCCAATTCTTCGCTAATTCCTTTGGCAATCGCATTTCCTTTTGCAATAGCAACTGGCGCATCTTGATTCAAAGTTGTTTTGATTTTTTCACGCAATAATTCGCAACTGTGCAAGGTATCGCCAATAACTTTCACGGCTTCTTGTGGACTTTCTAACGCTAATTTTTTGATTGGAATAATTGCATCCAACGATTCTTTCAAATAAACCACTTCACGCGGGGAAACTTTTCCTGTTGCAATTTTAGAAATCAAACGTTCCAAATCAGAAATCTGCTTGATTTGATGTTGAATATTCTTCAAAATTGGCTGATTTTCTTTCAAATAAGAAACTACTTCGTGCCGATTTCTAATTTTATGAATGTCTTTCAAAGGCAATGCCAACCAACGTTTCAGCAACCTTCCACCCATTGGCGAAAGCGTTCTATCGATTACATCCAATAAAGTTACGGCGTTTGGATTGTAACTGTGATACAACTCTAAATTCCGAATTGTAAACCGATCCATCCAAACATAAGCGTCTTCTGCGATGCGCTGAATGGATGTAATGTGCTGTAATTTATTATGTTGAGTTTCGGACAAATAAAATAAAATCGCTCCCGACGCAATGATTCCTTCGGGTAATTCTTCGATTCCAAATCCTTTTAAAGAAACCGTTTGAAAGTGATTTGTGAGCGTTTCAAATGCATAATCTTCTTTATAAACCCAATCTTCCAAATAAAAATTATGATAATCTTCGCCGAAAGTTTCCTTAAAATCGTTTTTATTATTCTTTGGAATCAAAACTTCACTTGGATTGAAATTCTGTAATAATTTGTC
>CANFVB010000136.1 GCA_947450355.1 Bacteroidota bacterium | reverse complement strand
TTTTCTGATAAATGATGAATTTTCATAAAAATAGGTATAAAGTTTAAGTTTAAAGTTTCAACGTTAAAAGTATAAAAAGTATCTTTGCTTTTTAATATGTAAAGATATGTTTTCAAAATTAGCTTATTCTGTATTTGAACAAAGTATTCACGATTATCATCAATTTGATAATGTCGACCAACCTATTAACAACCCTTTTCCTAAAGATAAATTTGAACATTTATTATATCATAAAAATTGGATTGACACGGTACAATGGCATTTTGAAGATATAATTCGTGATCCAAATATTGATCCTGTAGCTGCACTTACATTGAAAAGAAGAATTGATGCTTCTAATCAAGAACGTACCGATATGGTGGAATATACCGACAGTTATTTCCTTCAAAAATACAGCCACGTTGTAGCAAAAGAAGGTGCAAAAATCAATTCTGAAAGTCCTGCTTGGGCTTTTGACAGATTGTCAATCTTAGCTTTAAAAATCTATCATATGAATGAAGAAGCTACTCGTACTGCAGCTTCAGAGGAACATCGTGATAAATGTCAAGCAAAGTTAAACATCCTTTTAGAACAAAGAACAGATCTTTCAACTGCAATTGATGATTTATTAAATGACATCGAAAGTGGCGATAAATTTATGAAAGTGTACAAACAAATGAAAATGTACAATGACGATGATTTGAATCCGGTTTTATATCAGAATAAGAAGTAAAATCGTTACTTAATTTAAATGGCTATGATTACTATTGATAAACTTAAAAGATTTTGTTGGTCTTTTTGAAGGTAAATTATCTAGAAAACAAGTAAGAAATAGAGTTGAAAAATTTGTTTCTAATGAAACAATTGAACAGCAAGGAGAAGGATCTACTTCAATTTATAAAATTAATGATGAGTATATAAAAAAAATGGAGGTTTATGCAGAAGCAATTTCTAAAACTATTTCGGATTTGGAAAATAAAAATGAAAGGGCCAAGAAAGGGCCAGAAAAGGACCTGTAAATTGTTAACAACTGCGCTTTTTTGTAAACAAGTCTCCTCGAGAAGCTTGATTTTCAACAGATTTGTCTAAAATGAAATGGCCAAAGAATGACCAGAAAAACACAACATTTAACCACATTTTAAATAAAAACATAAATTATAGTATTCAAAATTTGTCAAAAAAAATAAAACATATAGCCGTCATAAGACTTTCCGCAATGGGAGATGTCGCTATGACGGTTCCTATTTTACGAGCGTTTTCAAAGCAATATCCCGACGTAAAAATCACCATAATTTCAAGTCCTTTCTTTAAACCCTTTTTCGATGAAATTCCAAATGTTTCTTTTTTTGCATTTGATAAAAATGGAAAACATAAGGGTTTCTTTGGATTATTTCGATTATTTCAGGATTTAAAAAAACGTGATATTGACGCATTTGCCGACTTACATAACGTTCTACGTTCTAAAGTAATCCGAACACTATTTGCCTTGAGCGGAAAAAAAATAGCTTTTACGGATAAAGCAAGAACGGATAAAAAGGAAGTTACTCGTGCCGAAAACAAAATTTTTAGGCAACTTCCAACTGTTTTTGAAAGACACGCAAATGTGTTTCAAGCACTTGGTTTTCCTTTAGATTTATCGAATCCTACGTTTCCTAAAAAACAAGAATTATCTTCAGAAATCACCACAATTGTAGGTGAGAAAACGCAGAAATGGATTGGAATTGCCCCTTTTGCCCAACACGATTCCAAAGCATATCCGCTGGATTTAATGGCGCAAGTAATTGACGAATTGGCTAAAAATTCCAACAATGAAATTTTACTTTTTGGCGGTGGAAAAAAGGAAATCGAAGCTTTAAATTTGCTTTCAAAAGACAAAGAAAATGTAATTTCTACAGCAGGAAAACTTCAATTCAATGAAGAAATTCAGCTCATCGGCAACTTAGATGTTATGCTTTCTATGGATTCTGGAAACGCACATATTGCTGCAATGTTAGGCGTAAAAACCATTACGCTTTGGGGTGCTACACATCCGTTTTTAGGGTTTTCACCGTTCCATCAATCCTTGGAAAATGCGTTGGTTTCTGATAGAAATTTATATCCAAAACTTCCAACTTCGGTCTATGGAAATAAAAAAGTGGAAGGATATCAAGACGCAATGCGAACGATTTCACCAGAAAAAGTAATTGAAAAAATAGTTCAATAGCAATTTCAATTAATAATCAAATGAACTGATTACTAATTTCTGAACACGGAAGACTTTCTTAAACATCGTCATAATCCACATAAATCGTTTCGGAAGTTGGATGCGCTTGACAAGTCAAAACCAAACCTTCGGCGATTTCTTTGTCGGTAAGAATAGAATTTTTCTTCATTTCGGCAGTTCCCGAAGTAATTCTCGCCAAACAGCTGCTGCAAATTCCGCCTTGGCAAGAATACGGAGCGTCAATTCCTTGTTTCAAAGCCGCTTCCAGAATAGTTTGCTTTTGCGACATTTCGAAAGTCGTTTCTTCATCGTCAACTAAAACCGTAATTTTAGAATGACCGCCCAAAGATTCTTGGATTTTATTTTCAGTTGAAGAACTTGAAAAAAGCTCGAATTTTATATTTTTTTCAGCTATATTATGCTCCATTAAAACTGCCGAAACCGTATTAATCATTTCTTCGGGACCGCACAAATAGAATTTCTCAAAAGTCAATTCCTTGTGTTTGTTGTTCAACACAAAATTTACCGAAGATTTTTCAATTCTACCAAAAAGTTGGTTTTCAACTTTCGCTTGAGTATAAGAATAATGCACAAAAAAGCGTCCAACATAGTGTGCTTGCAAATCGTGCAATTCCTGGTGAAAAATAGTGTCTTCAGGAGTTTTATTTCCGTAAACCAATACAAAAGTACTTTTAGGCTCGCTGATTAAAACACTTTTAGCAATAGACATTATTGGAGTAATTCCGCTACCAGCTGCAAATCCGGCGTAATTTCGTTGGCGATCTGCTTGCGGTTCAAACGTGAATTTTCCTTCTGGATTTCCAACTTCTAATGTGTCGCCCGCTTTTAGTTTTGCATTAGCAAATTGAGAAAACAATCCGTTTTTAACCGCTTTCACTGAAATTCTCAATTCGCCACTTTCCGGTGAGGAACAAATAGAATAAGCGCGACGAATTTCTTCCCCGTCTAAAGTTAACTTTAAATTGAGGTATTGTCCAGCCACAAATTTGTAGTTAGATTCTAATTCTGCGGGAACATTAAAAAGGATTGAAACTGCGTCTTTAGTTTCGCGTTTCACTTCCTTAATGTTTAATTTATAAAATGAAGACATTGGTTTCTTTTTTGCAAAGATACTAAACGAATTAGGTTTCTGAAAATGAATGGGTTTTAAATTTTTATGCATAAATTTGTTATGTATAAGAAACTTATGTATGTTTGCATCTTAAATAAATTAATTTACAAATTGACAGCAACAATAAAATGAAAAATTCACAATTGTACAAAGGAAGTTTAAACACCATAATCATGAAATTGCTGGAGGAAAACGGCAAGATGTATGGCTATGAAATCACTCAAAAGGTAAAAGCGATTACACTTGGTGAACTTCAAATTACCGAAGGCGCTTTGTATCCTGCTTTGCACAAATTAGAAGCCGAAGGCTTGCTTGATGTAGAAGTTGAAAAAGTAGACAATCGATTGAGAAAATATTACAAACTCACCGAATCCGGAACCAAAGAAACCGTAAATCGTTTGTCGGAATTGGAGGATTTTATCAGAAACATGCAAAGTTTAGTTCAACCAAAATTAGAATATTAGTTATGAAATTAATTAAAGAACAAATCCGGTTTATAGACGCTTTTTTAATTAAAAATAAAGTGATTTATGTAGATATCCGTCAGGAAATGTTAGACCATATTGCTTTGGCTTTAGAAGAAAAAATGGAAATCGAAAACCAAGATTTTTACGATGCTTTTAAAGGTTTTATGGAGCAACACAAAAAAGAAATTTTGATAAATAATAAAACAATTCGAGGTTCTTATTGGGACGCTTTTAGAAAGTTTTCATTGTTTTTATTAAAACCATATATGTTGGTTTTTGGTGTAGTTTTATTTCTTTTTTTTAAAGATATAAACTTTAATCCTTACTTTAAAGACATTTCATTTCATGAATCAATTACTTCAATAATTTTAGCTATTGCATTTTTTCAATTGATTTATTTTTATGTTTATTTAAAAAAGCGATTTTATTCTATTGAGAAAAATGGTTGTGTTTTGCCTATAATATACATATCACATTGTTTAATTTTATCATATTTTAGTCCAGAAAATGTTACGGGATATACCTTTTCAATTATAATTTTTCTTCTTTTTGGCTATATTATTTTCTTTATTAATGAAATAGTAAAATTTAATAAGCACCGATTTAATTATATTTAAGATAAATTACAAAGAACAAATTGCATCAATAGAGGAAACCTTAATATTTAACAGAATAGTCTATGATAACATAAAATTAGAATTTGTAGGCCAATCACTTTACAGAGTTTTCGCCTAATTGAGAGCTTAAAATTTCAAGTAGCTCTCCAATTTTTTTTTGGCATGCCCTTGTTTAGAATGTTTTTACGAACTACACCATTTTTCGTAAACTCGGTCGGGCATTCCGCTACAAGTCCTCGCCAAGTTCCGCTTTCGCTACACTTGTCTGTGGGCTATCCGCTGCATTCCCTCACGCATAACACATTAAAAGATAAGTAAGATGAAGTAATTCAAAGGCCAAAGAATCGCTTTGTTTCATATTTCCCCAAAAAAAAGTATCTTTAGCATTCAAAATACAAGTATGTCTGCATCCAATATAAAAATTCTTCACATCGACAGCAACCATCCTTTATTATGGGAACAATTGCAGGAGTTAGGATTTACAAACCATCAAGATTTCACTTCTTCAAAACAAGAAATAGAAGCCAAAATTCAAGAATATCAAGGAATTGTAATTCGCAGCCGTTTCAAAATCGACAAAACATTTCTTGACAAAGCAACCAATTTACAATTCATTGCAAGAGTTGGCGCTGGTTTAGAAAGTATTGATTGTGATTACGCTTTATCGAAAAACATTTCGCTCATAGCAGCTCCCGAAGGCAATAGCAACGCAGTAGGAGAACACGCTCTTGGAATGTTATTATCGCTTTTCAACAACCTCAACAAAGCATTTTCAGAAATAAAATCAGGACATTGGAACAGAGAAAATAACCGTGGACACGAAGTAGATGGGAAAACAATCGGCATAATTGGGTATGGAAATATGGGAAAATCATTTGCCAAAAAACTTCGCGGTTTTGATGTTGAAGTCCTTTGTTATGACATTCTGGAAAACGTGGGAGATGCCAATTCAAAACAAGTTTCCTTATCAGAATTGCAACAAAAATCAGACGTTGTAAGTCTTCACACGCCTTGGAATTCGTCAACTGATAAAATGATTAATGCCAAATTTATAAATTCGTTTTCAAAACCCTTTTGGTTTATCAACACCGCTCGAGGAAATTCAGTAGTTACAGCTGATTTGGTCGAAGGTTTAAAATCTGGAAAAGTACTTGGCGCAGGATTAGATGTTTTAGAATATGAGAAGTTATCCTTCGAAAATCTGTTCATTGATTCCGAAAAACCTGCCGCTTTTGATTATTTGCTTAAAGCAGATAATGTTCTTCTCACGCCACACATCGCAGGTTGGACATTTGAAAGCCATCAAAAATTAGCGCAAGTAATCGTTGATAAAATAAAAGCGAAGTATTTAAGTAAGTCGAAAGTTTTAATGTCGTAAAGTCAAAAGTCTTGAAATAGCTAAAAAACCATATAGAATCAGCCAATTATATTGAATTACATATTTTAAAATAAGATACTTTATTACACTTACAAATAATAAAAATTTATAAATCAAAAAAACATTGTGT
>CANFVB010000135.1 GCA_947450355.1 Bacteroidota bacterium | reverse complement strand
GGAGAAATAGGAGTAAAAACAGGATTTGCTGTTGCAGGCTGATTATTAACTACAACATTAGCGGAAGCCGAAGAAGTACAATTGGCGGCATTGGTAACGGTGTAATTTATAGTTCCTGTTCCTAAATTAGAAACCGTTGTTGTAGTTGACGAACCTGTTATTCCACCCGGATTTAATATCCAATTCCCTGTTGGCAATCCGCTTAAAGCGACACTTCCTGTTGAAGTTGTACAAGTAGGCTGTACAATTGAATCAATAATCGGAGCACCTGAAGTTACTGGTTGCGCATTGATTACCACATTGGCGGAAGCCGAAGAAGTACAATTGGCAGCATTGGTAACAGTATAATTTATAGTTCCTGTTGCCAAATTCGATACCGTAGTTGTAGCAGTCGACCCCGATATTCCACCTGGATTTAATGTCCAATTTCCTGACGGTAAACCGCTTAAAGCGACACTTCCTGTAGCTGTGGCGCACGTTGGCTGTGTGATTAAACCAATAATTGGAGCAGTTGGATTTAATGGTTGCGCATTGATTACGACATTGGCAGAAGCCGAAGAAGTACAATTGGCAGCATTGGTAATGGTATAATTTATAGTTCCTGTCGCCAAATTAGATACCGTTGTTGTAGTGTTAGAACCTGTTATCCCACCTGGATTTAAAGTCCAATTACCTGATGGCAAACCGCTTAAAGCGACACTTCCTGTTGAAATTGCGCACGTTGGTTGTGTAATTGAACCGATAATTGGAGCAGTTGGATTTAATGGTTGCGCATTGATTACGACATTGGCGGAAGCCGAAGAAGTACAATTCGCAGCATTGGTAACGGTATAATTTATAGTTCCTGTTGCCAAATTAGATACCGTTGTTGTAGTGGTCGAACCCGTTATTCCACCTGGATTTAATGTCCAATTCCCTGTTGGTAATCCGCTTAAAGCGACACTTCCTGTTGAAGTTGCGCACGTTGGTTGTGTGATTAAACCAATTATTGGAGCAGTTGGATTTAATGGTTGCACATTGATTACCACATTGGCGGAAGCCGAAGAAGTACAATTCGCAGCATTGGTAACAGTATAATTTATAGTTCCTGTCACCAAATTAGATACCGTTGTTGTAACAGTCGAACCCGATATTCCACCTGGATTTAATGTCCAATTCCCTGTTGGTAAACCGCTTAAAGCGACACTTCCTGTAGCTGTTATGCATGTTGGTTGTGTGATTAAATCAATAATTGGAGCAGTTGGATTTAATGGTTGCGCATTGATTATGACATTGGCGGAAGCCGAAGAAGTACAATTGGCAGCATTGGTAACAGTATAATTTATAGTTCCTGTTGCTAAATTCGATACCGTAGTTGTAGCAGTCGAACCCGTTATTCCACCTGGATTTAAAGTCCAATTCCCTGTTGGCATTCCGCTTAAAGCGACACTTCCTGTAGCAGTGGCGCAAGTTGGTTGTGTGATTAAATCGATAATTGGAGCTGTAATAGTTCCAATATTTAAAGTAACAGTATCGGTAATATTTGCAATGCAAGAACCAGAATTTGTTGCAGTTAATGTTATTGTTATAGGACTAGTTGCTCCCGAAGGAATAGTATAAGTTGAATTTATAGAAGTTGGATTTGAAAATGTTCCACCTATTACTGACGCTGACCATGCAACAGATTGCTGTCCTTGAGCAGTTCCAGTGAGTGTAACTGTTGAACTAGGGCAAGCTGTTATTGGAGTTGTTCCTGCATCAACTGTAAAAACGGGAACGGGTGCTACACAACCATAATTTACATAGCTTGCGGTTCCTGAAGGGGTGAAATTCACTGTAGCACCATTATTTAAAGGAGCGGCTAATGGATCAGGGAATGCAGGGCCGTAGGTCCCATTGATATTTACTAAAAGTGAACGTTCGTAAGTAACTGAATCAGAACATGATGCTCCAAAACTAATTGAGAGTGTTCGAAGACCAATTGTATTAGAATAATTTGCAAAATGACCACCTGCGCTAGTTGGATTGTTTTGAAAAAGAATATAAATATTTTGATTTATAGCACCAAAAACATTTAATGATAGTGTAAAATTATTACTTGTAATTAGAATAACTTCTGAATTAGCTGGCAGAATTCCTCCAACTGGTTCAATAATGCTTCCACAACCGCCAGCTAATCTAATTTGTGAATTCATTAAAGCAACTTTTGTAGGATCTAGTATAAGATTTCTCCAAGTGTTGCTTGGCCAACTAACGGACATTGCGCTCGTATTTAAACTGGAACTTCCCACTTTAAATCGAACCATTTCATTAAGTCCTTCGTTGGCACCATCATCACAAGCATCAACTAAAATACTTTCAATTTCAAAGCATTGTGAATATGTTTTTTGAACTACAAAAAAGCTAAATACAATAAAAAAAGCTAGGCTTAATCTAATTTTAAATGTCAAAATGGTATTTTTTTAGAAATGCAAATTACTATATAAAACTGCATAATTCAAACTATATTAGATTAATATACAGTTAATTTTTATGAATATAATTTACTTGGGTTTACTATGTAATCAAGTGTAATTGTAAATTGTACTTTAATTCATAAACAAGAAATATTGACTTTATTATATTTAAATACATTTAATCGGTTTGAAATTGTAAGTGCTATTTTTGTTTCTAAAGTTTTAATAGTATGTCTAACAAAAGGAGAAATGCTATTACAATCCTTTGAAAATAGGAGCTAACCGATAAATAATGTTATCGACGAGTTTTATTTTTTTTTATCACAGTAACTATTTTTATATTACACGGTAGTATTTTTATAAAAGATGTACGGCTTTTAACAAAGAGATGTACATCTCTTGAGCAAAAGATGTACGGCTTTTATGTAAAAGCCGTACATCTTTTGTTATATTTGTACGGTTAAAACTATTTTTAATACCAAATAAATCAATTTAGTATGCCAGTACAATTCAAAATGATTCCCAAACAAAACAATTTAGTATCTCCACCCGAAGTGAAATTTTTTCCTTGTGCAGTAAGCAAGGGCATCGTAAACTTAGATGATTTAGCAAAAATTATATCAGGCAGATGTACCATCAGCAGAGCCGATTGCTATGGAGTAGTTATTGCGCTTAGCGATGCAATTGGTGAAGCACTTTCTGGGGGAAATATCGTGAAAATCCAAAATCTAGGAAGTTTTCAATTGAGTTTGTCTGGAACAGCTTCTGAAGATGAATCTTCACTAGGAAAAGCCAATATTAAAGGCGCAAAAGTGGTATATCGCCCTTCAAAAGATTTAAAGTCTAAAATCAAAAGAATTACATACAAAAGATTGCGATAGTAGAATAATAATCACTGATTATTTCTTCTTATAAGAAGTCATTTATCGGTTTTTGTACATTTTTTTTGCTTTTAATCGATACTTTGGTAGCATTACAAATTTACCTTTTACATTTATTATAGTAACAGTTTAAAGAAAACTGATTGAAGTAAATACTTTAAAATTTGGTAATTATGGTACTGTATTCAATTCACAATATAAATGAATCATTTTCGATAGAACATTCAATTCCTCAAATTAAAGAAGGTATTGCATTAATTCCATTATTGGACAAAAAATATAAAATTGTTCTGCCAGACGAAAGCCCTAACCGAGTTACATTAGAATCGAAAGAATTTTTAAATTCGGCAGTTTTTGTAGATTTTAATCTTGCCACCATTCAAGAAAACAAAACGGATGTTACCATAGAAATCCGAAGAAAAAAGCGCTCTTTTGACCAATATTATGAAGTGACCAATGCCTTCATTCATATTGATAATTTAATTAGTCAGTTGTATAAAGCAGTTGCATTAAAAGAGATTGAACTTCAAGAAATCCAATAATAAAACGTATATTTTATTAAATCAATTTTGTTTTTCAGCATTAAAATAAAACTGAAACTAAAGATAAATCCTTTTGAAAGTATTGAGTGTAGGCGGTACCAAATAAAAAATAAGTGTATCTTTGAAATCTAATTTATTTGTAGATGGTTTCTTCTTTAGAGTTATATTTCAAGCAGTTTCGAGATTGTATTATTGGTATTAATCAGGAGTTTGTTTCTCCTTTTGGTACGAAAAAGATTATCTATACCGATTGGACGGCGAGCGGACGGTTGTATCGACCAATTGAGGAGAAATTAATGAATGATTTGGGGCCTTTTGTTGCCAATACGCATACGGAAACCACGGTTTCTGGAACAGCAATGACGATGGCATATCATCAGGCGCGACACGTGATTAAAAATCATGTGAATGCCAATTCTGAAGATGTTTTAATTGCAGATGGTACTGGAATGACGGGCGTTGTGAATAAATTTCAACGAATTTTAGGTCTTCGAATTCCTGAAAATTTACGGGAATATACGACGATTCCAGATGCCGTGAAACCGATTGTTTTCATTTCGCACATGGAGCACCATTCTAATCAAACCTCTTGGTTGGAAACTATTGCAGATGTAGTGGTAATTCCCGCCGATTCGGAAGGTCTTTTTTGTGTTGAAAATCTTAAAACTTTATTAGAAAAATATAAAAACAGAGCGATTAAAATTGCTTCGATTACGTCGTGTTCAAATGTTACGGGAATTAGAACGCCGTATCACGAAGTGGCAAAATTGATGCATCAAAATAATGGACTTTGCTTTGTTGATTTCGCATGTTCTGGGCCTTATGTTGCAATAGATATGCACCCTGAAGATGTTGAAAGCTATTTAGATGCGATTTTCTTTTCGCCGCATAAATTTCTTGGTGGTCCTGGAACTTCTGGAATTTTGATTTTTAATAGTAAATTATACACCAATATGATTCCCGATAATCCGGGAGGTGGCACGGTGAGTTGGACAAATCCTTGGGGCGAACACAAATATATTGATAATATTGAAGACCGTGAAGATGGAGGAACACCAGGTTTTTTACAAGTTATAAAAACTGCTTTTGCCATTCAATTGAAGGAGGAAATGGGAGTTGAAAACATCATGAACCGAGAGCACGAAATCGTGAAAACTGTTTTTGAAGAATTGGGAACTTCGCCGAATATCAAAATTCTTGCAGCGCAACATCAAGATAGGTTAGGGGTGATTTCTTTTTATATTGACGATTTGCATTTTAACTTGGGCGTAAAATTATTGAATGATAAATTTGGTATTCAAACGCGGGGTGGTTGCAGTTGTGCGGGTACTTACGGGCATTATTTGTTGAATGTAAATGAAGAAACATCACATAATTTAGTTTGCCAAATTGATTCTGGCGACTTGATTTCGAAGCCAGGTTGGATTAGAATGTCGATTCATCCAACGACTACTTCAGAGGAAGTTTTGTTTGTTTGCAGCAGCATTAAACAATTGGCTGCCAACCACGAAACTTGGAAATTGGATTATAAATATGACAAAAACAGTAATGAATTTGTGCATGTACTTTCAAAAGAGTTGGAGAAAGAAATGGTCTCGAAATGGTTTTTTGAGAAGACAACTTAGAATTTTAGATTTCTTAGAAAGTTAAAGTCATTACTTAAAATATCTTGATTTTATTAAACTTACAACTTATAACTTATAATTTATAACTTACAATTTACAATTTACAACTTATAACTTATAATTCATAACTACTTACCGTCTGTGTTTCCAGCGTTTGTGTGACCACAAATAAAATTCTGGTTGCTCATAAATTTGCTGTTCTACGAGTTTTAGAAATTGATCTGTAATTTCATAATTTGGAACTTCCTTAGCATTATCTGAAAGCACTTCAAATGTGGCTTCGTAATACCCTCTTTTTACTTTTTTAGTTCTTAGGAAAATCACATTCATATCGTATTTTTTGGCAAGCATTTCACCGCCTGTATGAATTGGTACTTCAATTCCCATGAATGTATTCCAATGAAAAAAAGTTCCTAATTTTGG
>CANFVB010000134.1 GCA_947450355.1 Bacteroidota bacterium | reverse complement strand
TTTATTCGAAAAGTAAAGAAAATTTTTGAAGGTGCCGCAGTTGATAAACGCTATTCGATTATGGATCCAATTGAGGTTTTCACACACACTTCCTTTGAAGAACGAAATGCTATTTATGTGCGAGAAGTAATTGATTTAGGCGAAAAAGTTTTGGAAAAAGCATTGACAAAAGCCAATTGGAATCCCAAAGATTTAGATTATATTATAACAGTAAGTTGCACGGGAATTATGATTCCTTCGTTAGACGCCTATTTAATTAACAAATTTAAATTGCGCCAAGATATTGTTCGTTTGCCTGTAACAGAAATGGGTTGCGCTGCAGGAATATCAGGAATTATATATGCTAAAAATTTTTTGCAAGCAAATCCTGGAAAACGAGCAGCGGTTATTGCTGTTGAAAGTCCAACGGCCACTTTTCAATTGAATGACTTTTCGATGGCAAATATTGTAAGTGCCGCAATTTTTGGTGATGGAGCAGCTTGTGTTTTGCTTTCATCTTCTGAAGAGGAGGAAGGTCCAGAAATTCTATCCGAAGAAATGTATCATTTTTATGATGCAATTGATATGATGGGTTTCAAACTTACCAATTCAGGGCTACAAATGGTTTTAGATGTGGAAGTTCCGAATACAATTGCGTCACACTTTCCTGAAATAATTCACCCTTTCTTGGCAAAAAGTAAGCTAAAAATTGAAGACATTGAACATTTAATATTTCATCCAGGTGGAAAAAAAATCGTGCAAACTGTAGAAGATTTGTTTTCTGATTTGGGTAAAAACATCAATGATACTAAGGAAGTTTTGAGATTATATGGAAATATGTCCAGCGCAACCGTATTATATGTTTTAGAACGAATTATGGAAAATAATCCTCAAAAGGGAGAATTAGGTTTAATGTTGAGTTTTGGCCCAGGCTTTTCAGCTCAAAGAATTTTATTGCGATTTTAATTTTGTAGAATGTAAACAATATCAATTTGAACAACCAAGAAATTATATCAAAATTACCGTATTCAAAACCTTTTCTGTTTGTTGACAAACTTATATCAATAAATGAAAATGGGGCAGTAGGAACATTTACATTTGATGAAAATTTAGATTTTTATAAAGGTCATTTTAAAGAAAAACCAATTACACCTGGAGTGATATTGACTGAAGTTATGGCACAAATCGGATTGGTTTGTTTAGGTATTTATTTATTAAATAATGAATTTAGTAAAAATAACTCAATTGCCTTAACATCAACTAATATTGATTTTTTAAAACCTGTATTTCCTTCTGAAAAAGTGATTGTAATTTCAGAGAAAATGTATTTTCGTTTTGGCAAATTGAAATGTAAAGTAACAATGAAAAATGAAAATGAAGAAGTTGTTTGTCGAGGAGAAATAGCGGGAATTATTGTTTAATATGAAAATTGAATACATAAATGAATAGAAGAGTAGTAATAACCGGACTTGGCGTAGTTGCTCCTAATGGAGTTGGACTTACTGAGTTTACTCATTCCATAAAAAATGGTGTTTCGGGTATAAAACACAATGCTGAATTGGAACGTTTGCAGTTTTCTTGTCAAATATCTGGTACACCCGAGATTTCACCCGAATTAATTTCGAATTATTTTACAGAATTAGAATTACGAAATTTCAATTCATCAGGCATTTTATATGGAGTAATTGCAGGAATTGACGCTTGGAAAGATGCAGGATTATTGATAAATAACGACAATGAACCCGATTGGGATAGCGGAACTATTTTTGGAACTGGTACTTCTGGAATTGATAAATTTAGAGAAAGCATCTACAAAATTGATGCTTTTCAGACTCGAAAATTAGGAAGTACCGCTGTAGCGCAAACAATGAATAGTGGCGTAAGTGCCTATTTGGGCGGAAAATTAGGTTTAGGAAATCAAGTTTCTACCAATTCATCGGCTTGCACAACAGGTACTGAAAGTATATTAATGGCATTTGAAAGAATAAAATCAGGACAAGCCAAACGAATAATCGCTGGCAGTACAAGTGATTCTGGCCCATACATTTGGGGAGGTTTTGATGCAATGAAAGTTTGTACCTACAAACATAATATCACCCCTGAAAGTGGCTCAAGGCCAATGAGTGAAAGCGCTTCTGGATTTGTACCAGGCAGTGGGGCAGGGGCATTAGTCTTAGAAGATTTGGAAAGTGCTTTGCTGCGTGGAGCAAGAATTTACGCTGAAGTTTTAGGCGGAAATATCAATTCGGGAGGACAACGAGGTTTAGGAACAATGACGGCACCAAATCCAACAGCAGTTCAAAAGTGCATTAAAAGTGCAATTGAAAATTCGGGAATTTCAGCAAATGATATTGATGCGATTAATGGACATTTAACAGCGACATCAAAAGACAGTTTAGAAATTCAGAATTGGAGTAACGCATTAAACAGAAAAGGAATAGATTTTCCTTATATAAATTCATTGAAATCAATGGTAGGGCACTGTTTGACTGGTGCAGGAAGTATTGAAAGTGTAGCAACGGTTTTGCAATTGAAGCAAGGTTTTATATTTCCAAATATAAATTGTGTGGATTTAAATCCAGAAATTACTTCAATAATTGACGAAAGTTGCATACCGCAAAAATTGATTGAAAAAGACTTGAATATCATCATCAAAGCTAGTTTTGGTTTTGGCGACGTAAATGGATGTGTAGTGTTTAAGAAATATAAAAACTAAATAAAAAAATGATGGATAAAGAAGCAACGATTACAAAATTAAAAACAATTATTAAGCCGTTTATTAATAATGAAGAAGCATTTGAAAATCTTACAGAAACAACTGATTTCATTACTGATTTGAATATTAATTCTGCAAATTTAGTTGATATAATATTAGATATTGAAGAAGTTTTTGCCATTGATATTGACAATCAATCGATGGAAAAAATGTTGACAATTAAAGCCACTTTAGAAATAATTGAAATCAAATTATCCGAAAAATGATTGGGAATGACATTGTTGATTTGGCGTTAGCACTAAAAGAAAGCAATTGGAAAAGAAAAGGATATTTGGATAAAATATTCACGAATTACGAACAATTGCGTATCATAAAATCTGATAATCCTGAAAATATGGTTTGGAATTTATGGAGTAGAAAGGAAGCTGCATATAAAATTTTCAACCGAAATACAGGTATTAGAATCTATAATCCGATACAATTTGAATGTTTTGATACTGATAAATCAATTGGAAAAGTTATGTATAATGGCGTTTTATATTATACAAAAACAGAAATTAATTTGGATTACATTCATACTGTTTCTGTACTAAATAGAACTGATTTTGAAAGTATAAAACTCTTAAATAGAAACATCGAAATAGTCAAAATTGATGGAATTCCATATCATAAGGAAGCTAATAATAAAAAGATAAATCCAATTTCTATAAGTAATCACGGAAGATTTGAAAAAATAGTGTCTTTATTTTAATCCCAATCTAGTTTTCAATTTCAGAAACAAAATTGCAATTGTATAGGCTTCTTCGGGAGATAATAATAGTTCCGTAGCAATTGGAATTTTGAAATTGGTACATAATTCATCAATAGAAACGGGTTTTTCAGAAAGATCGATCAATTTTCGATACATAATTTCAATATCCAAAGCTTCATTTTTCAATCTGCCACAATCTAATTTTTCAAGGGCAACATTTATCAAATTCACAGCGTAATCTATTCTGTGACCGACCAAAGTTGCATTCCCTAAATACTCAACAAACGCTTGAATAGCTTCTCGTTCACCAAGTTTTGGCTGTGTACTTTTAATTATAAACTCATTTGATAATCCATTATCGTGCAAATAAATATATTGCAATAAAACAACTTCAAAACTATCACCAATACGAATACTATCTTGTTCAATTGCAACTGCTCCAAAGGATAAAATCACATCTTTTTCAGGGTTAGTTCCTGTAGAAGTAATGCTTAACGAAACATATCGCTGCGATTTTTTCTCGAATTTAGAAAGATAATTCTTCCAAAATTCGGGATATTCTTTGTTTATATTTTTAATCCAATCTAACATATTATGAAAATTGAGTCAGTTGAAAACTATCTTTTATTAATTCTTCCAATTCTTTTATTGGAGCAATAGCATTTTTTAAATTCTCTTTATCGACTTTGGATAAATCTTCAATATTTATAAATTGCCCCGAATTATCATATTTCAAACCTTCGGAAGTTTGCAATTTTATCAAAGTTTGAAAAGCATCCGCACAATTCAAATAAATCTCAGAATGTTTTGGATCTATTATTGCCAATTGCTTAAATCGTAAATGAGTATTGTTAATGCCACGGATAGTATGACTCAATACAAATAGTCGTGCACCATCAACCAATGGCAGTATAAGTCTGTTTTTTATATCAAATTTTCCTTTATTAACGCCAGTTTCTTCGATATTAAATTTTTTGAAAAAGCTTAAAGGTGGTGGTTTTCTTAACGCATCATTCCCTAAATAGTCAAAAAATAATTTATTTCTTTTAGTATTTACAAAGATTATATCGGTAATAGCATCTTCTATTTTTTGTTCCCCAAAAGCAATTTCATAATCAAAAAACACACTGCTAATTTCATTGTTTTTTTCACCTGGAGTATTCATCCAATTACTATATTGTTTTATCCACTCTGTCAATGACTTACACCATAACATATTACTTGAAACATGA
The DNA here is from genome assembly GCA_947450355.1 of Bacteroidota bacterium. Taxonomy (GTDB): domain Bacteria; phylum Bacteroidota; class Bacteroidia; order Flavobacteriales; family Flavobacteriaceae; genus Flavobacterium. The sequence goes on along the minus strand of CANFVB010000134.1, from coordinate 1,275 downwards.
CCGTTTTGACAAGGTTCATAACCAACGATTTCTAAAGTAGAAACTGCTTTTTTAGCCAATTTCATAAAATAATTCTTTACATCCCGATATTTGTCAGCGGCAACATCTTCAAATACCAAAATACTATCTTGATCGGTCAATAATAATTGTTCTTTTCTACCTTGACTACCAATGCTTAACCACGCAAAACGAGCGGGAGGGGAGCCTAAATCTAAAATTGCTAATTCTACCGAACGCTTAATGATTGCGAGATTTATTTCACTTGCAATATTGGTAATATGTGTTAAAGGAATATTTTTAGCTAATGAAGTTTGTATTAAATCCGATAGTTTTGAACGTACTCGACTTAAATCACTTGCATTTTGAGAACGTTTAACTTCTTTAATAAAAACTCCAGGATTACTCGCTTGAGAAACAATTAAATCGTGTTCTGTAATAATTCCTTTGATTTCAGATTTATCGGAACCATCAACGGTAACGCACAAATGACTGACATTATTTTTCAATAAAAGCAATTGCGCTTCAGCTAATGAAACGTTTTCAGCTACTGTAATTACTGGAGATGTCATTATTTTATTAATCGTAGAAATAATTTCAAAACGCCCGGTTGCAATTTTTGTTCGCATATCAGTATCTGTGACAATTCCAATAGGGAAGTTGTGTTCCGAAATGATTGCGTTGTCAACCAAATTGTCCGACATCAACTGGGCAACGTCTTTAATAATATGATTTGCGGTTACTTTTAAAGGTGTTTTATTGTATGTTAAAGACTGAAAATAGGTGATTTCAGTGGGTTTTGACGTAAATGTTACGTTGTCTGACAGTAATTTCCCTCGATTTTCTTTATCTGCTGGATTGCTGGTATTATTGGCAAAACTTTCTAAAAGGAAATTTAAAACCTCTGCATTTTGAGCTACAAATGGTCGGAATGTTGCAATTGGAATGGCATAAACAATACATTCTTCACGAGCTTTTGCAGTCATCATATAATTGTTTTTCGCAAAAAAAGGTCGTAAACCAAAAACATCACCAGCAACACATTTATTTAATAAAGTTTCTTCAGAGTCAGAAATTACTGATAAATTGATAACTCCAGATGCAACCATATAAAAACTATCTTGTAAGGTATCGTTAATTTGGAATAAAGTTTTATTTTTTTCTAAATTAATAACACGAATATTCATCGCTACAATTGTCAATTCTTCAACTGAAAGATTGTTAAACGGAGGGAATTGCTTTAAAAAATCAGCGATGCGAGTAGCAATAGTGTTCATT
>CANFVB010000133.1 GCA_947450355.1 Bacteroidota bacterium | reverse complement strand
TCAAGAACAAGAAATTTATAAAGACAATATATTACAGAGTACGAGTAATGTCAAAATTCCTACTTTAGCGGTTTATATTCCGCATGAAATTAGCGCAAATGGGACTGCCGTACTCGTTTTACCGGGAGGTGGATATTCTCATTTATCAATGAATAAAGAAGGGAAAAAAATTGCGGAATGGTTGAATTCGTTAGGAATAACTGCATTTGTATTAAAATACCGATTACCCAATGATCAAATTATGAAAGACAAAACCATTGGTCCTTTACAAGATGCTCAGGAAGCAGTTCGGGTGATTCGACGGAATACAAAAAATTGGAATATTGACCCAACTAAAATTGGCGTAATTGGATTCTCTGCAGGTGGACATTTGGCAGCAACTTTAGCAACACATTACGATGAAAACGTATATTCTACAACAGACAGCATAAGCGCAAGACCTGATTTTTCATTGTTAATTTACCCAGTTATTTCTATGAATCAAAATATTAGACACAAAGGTTCTCGTGAAAATTTATTAGGGAATAACCCATCTTTGAACCTCATCGAAAAATTTTCAAACGAGCTACAAGTTAATGCAAAAACGCCAACTACCTTTTTAGTTCATGCAACAGATGACCAAACTGTTCCTGTTGAAAATAGTATTAATTATTATCTCGCTTTAAAAAGAAATAACGTTTCTGCTGAATTGCATGTTTATGAAAAAGGCGGACATGGGTTTGGTTTAGGCGTGAAAGATACTAGTCAGTTTTGGACTTTAGATTGTATTCATTGGTTGAAAAATCATAATTATTTAGCTCCTTAATAGCAAAATAATATCTTTTAGTACAACTTCAATTTTATATGTTCTGAAAATAAAAAATTAAGTGTTGAATTTTAATATATTAGAGTTCATTAGAAAATCTGAGAATACATTTTCTCAAATTAAATCATCATAAAGTATCCAACTGAATTTTACCTAAATCAATTATAAATATTTAATTTGTTACTGATTTTTTTGCTACTTTAGCAAGTGATACTTAGATTTCAATCATTATGACAATAAAAAAAACCAATAAATTCAACCGTTTTTGGAAACTACTTGGTCCAGGACTAATAACAGGTTCAAGCGATGACGATCCATCAGGAATTGCAACGTATTCTCAAGCTGGAGCTGCGTTCGGACTTTCTACACTTTGGACTTCAATTGTGGCTTTTCCTTTAATGGCTGCAATTCAACAAATGTGCGCCCGAATCGGATTGGTAACAGAGCAAGGATTGACAGGTGCTTTAAAAAAAAATTATCCGAAATGGGTTTTATATTTAATGCTACTTTTCAGTTTTCCAAGTATTATTATGAATATTGGTGCCGATATTGCTGGTATGGGTGCTGTTGGGAATATGCTTTTTCCGAAAATCGAAGCGACTTATTTCAGTGTGGTTTTTACAATGTTACTTCTAATTTTGATTATTTATTTACCCTACCATAAAATCGCTTCCATCCTAAAATACCTTTGTATTGTTTTAATGGTGTACCTAATTGTTCCTTTTTTATACCATCAAGATTGGATGGAAGTTGCCAAATCAACCTTTATACCAACCATAAAATTTGATAAAGCATTTGTAGCAATCATTGTTGGGATTTTTGGAACTACCATTTCTCCATATCTGTTTTTTTGGCAAGCTTCAATGGAAGTTGAAGAAATGAAACAAAAAAAGAAACACTTAATAGTGAATAAAAAAATAATCGGTGATATGAAAGAAGATATCGATTTTGGAATGACCTTTTCTGGATTGGTAATGTTTTTTATAATTCTGACCACAGGAACTGTATTATTCAAAGGTGGAATTCACCAAATTGATACGGTTGAACAAGCTGCAATGGCTTTGAAACCATTGGCTGGAGACGCTGCATATTTACTTTTTGCTATTGGTATAATTGGAACTGGACTCATTGCGATTCCAGTTTTAAGTGGTTCATTGTCCTATATAGTAACCGAAACATTTGGTTGGGAGCAAGGTTTAGATAAGAAATTTCACGAAGCCAAAGCTTTTTATGTGATTATTGCAATCTCCTTACTTTTGGGATTATCACTCAATTATATAGGGATTTCGCCAGTGCAAGCTTTGATTTATACCGCCATACTTTACGGACTTACAGCGCCTGTTTTGATTGCGATTATTCTTCATATTTCAAACAATAAAAAAGTAATGGGAAAATTTACAAATAGCAAAACAACAAATATTCTCGGTTTTGGAGCCTTGCTAATTATGACTTTTGCAGCAGTTGTATTAGTTTATATGCAGTTTTCTGGTGGAAATTAATCTGTGTTATTCATCTAATAAACTTGCGTCTATAAAATTATAAATCCCATCAACAGATAAATTTGCCATCGCATTACTGTATTCACTGGCATTTCCTCTAACAGAATCATTTATATAATTATCAATGTGCTGTGTCCAAAATTGTAACGCCAATTCAAAAACCTCTTTGTTTTCGTGGCTAAACGGACATTCTGTAACCTCTTGAATAATTTTGTTTCCCAATGTTTTTAAATCCGAAGAATTATCAGTGGTTTTGAAACCATTGACCAAATTATTAACAACTACTTTTTTTTCTGATTTTGTCATAACCCACCATTTAGATTGTAATAAAGCAAGCACTTTGCAAACTTTTCAAATACCAAATCGTAGATATTATTATTAAATGTAGCAGATGGGTTTAACAAATTTAATAAAATATAACTAACTAAAAAACAATATTTTATAAAAATTTCACTTGTGTAATTAAATATATATTCGTACATTTATTGAACCTATTTACCACCACGTTTACCATTTTTAAAAACTAATACTATTTAGTTTACCCCACATTTATCAGGTTTTCTATTTGAAATAATAGAAACCAACATTTTGCCTTTTGTCTTGGAAGATTTGAAATTCTAACCGTTTAATAATTGAAAAATGACAAAGTTAAACCACATTCTTTTCTTTAATGAAATTAGCCTCGATTCTATTGATGAAGTTGGAGGAAAAAACGCCTCTCTTGGGGAAATGTACAACCAGCTAAAGCCAATGGGGATTGCTATTCCAAATGGTTTCGCTCTTACGGCAAATGCCTATCGGTTGTTTAGAACAGCCAATCATTTGGAAAAGAAGCTTACTGATTTATTAGAAAAATTAGATAAAGACGAGTATTCAAACCTTTCAGATATTGGTAAAAAAGCGAGAACATTGATACTTTCTGCAACAATCCCTCAAGAGATTTGTGATGAAATTAATTTGGCGTATAAAGCTTTATCAAAACAATGTGACATTACTAATTTAGATGTTGCCGTTCGTAGCAGTGCCACTTCCGAAGATTTACCAACAGCAAGTTTTGCAGGACAAATGCAATCGTATCTGAATATAAGCGGTGAAAAACAAGTTATAGATGCCGTTCACAATTGCTATGTTTCCTTATTTACTGATCGAGCAATAAAATATCGAAATGATATGGGGTTCTCTGATTTAGACATTGCAATTTCTGTAGGAATTCAACAAATGGTTCGCAGCGACAAATCGGCGTCTGGAGTAGTATTTACAATAGATCCCGACACAGGTTTCAAAAATACAATCATCATTAATGGAATTTGGGGACTTGGAGAAAACATCGTACAAGGAATTGTAACCCCTGACGAATGGGTAGTTTTCAAACCAACGTTACACAATGGAAATTGGAGTCCCATATTAAAAAAAACGTGTGGCAGCAAGGAATTCACTATGCGGTATTCCGATAAAAAAGAACGAAATTCCATAGAAACTACCATTAGAAATAGCGTGACTTCATTGGAAAAACAAAATAAATATTGTTTGACAGATAATGAAGTCATCCAAATTGCGCAATGGTGCTACGCTATTGAAAAACATTATCGAAAACCAATGGATATTGAATGGGCAAAAGACGGTTTGAACGACCAAATTTATATTGTTCAAGCACGACCTGAAACGATTCACGGTTTAAAAAATAGAAACATCCAAACGACCTATACATTATTAGAAAAAAGTAAAGTTTTAGCCAAAGGAATTGCCCTTGGGGATAAAATAGCAACTGGAAAAGCACGGTTTTTAGAAAGTCCTGCAGAAGGTCATAAACTTCAAAAAGGCGAAATATTAATTGCCGATTTCACAAATCCTGATTGGGATCCAATATTAAAAAAAGCAGCAGGAATTGTTACAAATAAAGGTGGAAGAACAAGCCACGCTGCAATTATAGCAAGAGAATTAGGAACTGTAGCAATTGTAGGCTGCGGAAATGCTTCGGAATGTATTGCAGATGGACAAGAAATAACTGTTTGTTGTTCTGAAGGAAAAGAAGGAATTGTATATGATGGAAAATTGAAATGGGAAATAAACGAAGACGATTTTACCAATTTAATTCTTCCCGAAACAGACCCTATGTTTATTCTTGCCGATCCTGAACGCGCATTCGAATTGAGTCAATATCCTAATAAAGGTGTGGGATTGTTGCGAATTGAATTTGCAATATCCAACTCCATAAAAATTCATCCGTTGGCGGTATGTGAACCCGAAAAAATTACCAATAAAGAAACTATAAAAACTATAAAAGAAATCACAAAAGGATATGAAGACGGCAAAAAATACTTTGTCGATAAACTGTCAGAAGCTGTTTCTATTGTGGCTGCGGCATTTTATCCAAAAGATGTCATCGTGAGAATGAGTGATTTCAAAAGTAATGAATATGCAAGTCTCATTGGCGGTACCGAATTTGAACCCAATGAAGAAAATCCCATGCTTGGGTTTCGTGGTGCTTCAAGATATTACAGTGATTTCTATCGTAAAGCATTTGCTTTAGAATGTTTAGCAATGAAAAAAGTCCGCAACCAAATGGGATTACTCAACGTGAAATTGATGATTCCATTTTGTAGAACAGTCGAAGAAGGAGAAAAAGTAATTGCTGAAATGGAAAAAAACGGTCTCGTTCGTGGAGAAAATGGATTGGAAATTTATATGATGGTAGAAATTCCAAGTAACGTAATATTAGCCAATGAATTTGCTAAAATATTTGACGGTTTTTCAATTGGTTCCAATGATTTAACGCAACTCACTTTAGGAATCGACAGAGATTCTCATTTAGTAAGTTCTTTATTTAATGAAGAAAACGCCGCTGTAAAACATTTAATTGGAAAAACTATTCACGCCGCAAGACTCAATAATATCAAAGTTGGATTGTGTGGTCAAGCACCAAGCGACTTGCCAGAATTCGCTCAATTTCTGGTTGATGAAGGAATTGATAGCATTTCATTCAATCCAGACGCACTAATAAAAGGCATCGAAAACATATTAGAAGCTGAACAAATTCTGAAATAAAATTTTAAAAAATTACCGCAGATTCGCAGATTTTTAAAAATATTTTATATCAGAGAACCGAGCAAAAGCGAACAGACGAAGTTATCCGCGGTTAAAATTATAAAAATCAAAACATCAAAAATGGAAACACCGTTCAAAAATAAAGTGGCTTTGGTCACAGGTGCCTCTTTCGGAATTGGAAGAGCAACCGCGATATTATTTGCCCAAAAGGGCGCAAAAGTTGTACTCGTTGATTGGCAGGAAAACAGCGAAACATTAGATGCAATAACCGCTTTTGGAGGCGAAGCACTATTCATAAAATGTGATGTTTCTCAACTTTCCGAAGTCCAAAAAATGATTCAAAAAACAATTTCTGTTTACGGCAGATTGGATTATGCTTTCAACAATGCGGGTATCGAAGGCACTTCAGCATCAATTACAGAATGCACCGAAGAAAATTGGGACAAAACCATTGGCATCAATCTCAAAGGAATTTGGGGATGCATGAAATATGAAATTCCCGAAATGCTAAAACACGGCAACGGTGCCATTGTGAACTGTGCTTCCATCGCAGGATTGGTTGGATTTACTGGACTTCCCGCTTATGTTGCATCGAAACACGGCGTAATTGGACTCACGAAAACTGCCGCTTTAGAAAATGCAAAACTTGGAATCCGAGTCAATGCCGTTTGTCCAGGAGCCATAAAAACCCCAATGAT
>CANFVB010000132.1 GCA_947450355.1 Bacteroidota bacterium | reverse complement strand
CATTTGGATTTTTCAATTCTGGCATATTTTCAAAATTCATTCCATAAACTCCGACAATAAAAGTCAAAGGAATAAATATTGCAGAAACTACCGTCAAAATCTTCATAACCTCATTCATCTTGTGGTTTTGGGAAGAAAAAAAGAAATTTGACGCACTATCAAGCGTAACCATATCATCATCAATTTGATCCAAAAGTTCTAAACTTTTTTGGTGTAAACGAGCAAAAAAGCTGAAATTTTCATGAGCAATCGCATTGAAAACATCATCATCTTTGATGCTTTTAATTGAATATAAGGAATCCCGTAACGGAATAATAGAACGTTTCAAAAAGTTGAAATTATCACGGTGTTTCTCAATTTGCACCAAAATAGAAGGATTGGCACTGGTTTTAGAAAGGCTAATTAACAATTCGACTTTGTCTTCTTCCGCTTCAATGGTAATATAGAAATTTTCCATTATCGCATCAAGCAATAAATAAAGTAAATAATCCGCCTTTTTAGTTCTTACAATTCCAGAATGGGTTCTAATTCGCTCCCGAATATGAGCAAAGAAATCGCTTCTTTTTTCTTGAAAGGATACTAAAACTCCTTCTTTTATCAAGAAACTAATTTGTTCAACAGAAATATTATCGGAATGTTCCGTTGGTAAAAGTGATTTTATATTGAAAAATAAAACATCGTGAAGTTCATCTAATTTTGTTCTTCTGGTGGTATTTAAAATATCCCCTAAAATAAAATTATCAACATCTAAGAAAGTCCCAATAGATTTTATCAATTCAATATCGTTCAAACCATGGATGTTCAACCAATTTATCTTTTTTAAATCCAATGTTTCAGGAAATTCATTGATTTTAAAATCAGGATATTCCGTTAAATCAATATCATCATAGACAAACAATTGCATTTCGGTTTGTAATTTCTTATGAACGCCCGTATATTCTAATATTGAAGGTTGAACTTTTCTGCCTTTTTTGTATCTAATTTTTCTCACAATGTCTAATTTTGTCTAAATTTAAGGATTATTATAAAATTCAGAGTATTTTTACTAAAAATCATTACATGAAAATTTTAATTATCAATATTAAGGAGTTAATTCAAGTTCGTGAAAAGGGAATTTCAAAAGTTTCTGGAGCAGAAATGAGTGTACTTCCAACTATTAAAAATGCCTTTTTATTAATAGAAAATGATACAATTGCTGGTTTTGGAACAATGGATAATTGTCCAGAAACTGCCGTGGATACTACGATTGACGCCGCTGGAAAAATGGTGCTTCCCACTTGGTGTGACAGCCATACGCATATCGTTTATGCAGGAAATAGAGAGCAAGAATTTGTAGATAGAATTAATGGTTTGTCTTACGAAGAAATTGCCAATCGTGGCGGTGGAATTCTAAATTCGGCTAAAAAACTCAACGAAACTTCGGAAGAAGAGCTTTATAATCAATCAAAAGTTCGGTTGGAAGAAGTAATGAAATTAGGAACTGGTGCGGTAGAAATTAAATCGGGTTATGGACTTTCTGTTGAAGGGGAACTGAAAATGCTTCGGGTAATTCAAAAATTAAAAAACAATTATCCAATTGCTATTAAAGCTACTTTCCTTGGTGCGCATGCATTTCCATTAGAATATAAAGAAAATCATAAAGGTTATATTGATTTAATTATCAATGAAATGATTCCACAAATTGCCAAAGAACAACTTGCTGATTTTATAGATGTTTTTTGTGAAATGGGTTATTTTTCAGTAGAGAAAACGGAACAAATTATGGCTGCGGGAATACAATTTGGATTAATTCCGAAAATTCATGTCAATCAATTCAATGCAATTGGCGGAATTAAAGTAGCTGTAAAATACAAAGCACTTTCTGTAGATCATCTTGAAGTTATGAATTCTGAAGATATTGAAGCCTTAAAAAACACTGAAACAATGCCCGTTGCGTTGCCTTCGTGTTCTTATTTTTTGAGTATTCCTTACACGCCTGCGCGAGAAATGATTTCGGCAGGATTACCATTGGCATTAGCCACCGATTTCAATCCTGGCTCTACTCCCTCTGGAAATATGAATTTTGTGGTCGCTACGGCTTGCATAAAAATGAAAATGACACCCGAAGAAGCTATCAATGCAGCCACAATTAACGGTGCTTTTGCAATGGGAATTTCTGAAACGCATGGAAGTATTACAATAGGTAAAAAAGCCAATATCATTATCACTAAGCCAATTAGCTCTTTTTATCAGTTGCCATACGCATTTGGAAGCAACCTAATAGAAACTGTCATTATTGGAGGGAATATTATTTAGTAATATTTATAAAAAAAGGGATTCGTTTGTAGCGAATCCCTTTTTATTTATAACTAAAAGTTGACTATTTCAATGAAAAACTTGATTTAGAAACCAATTCTCCTTTGTCGAAAACATTCACAAAATAAGTTCCTTTTTCAAGTTTGTCACTTGGTAAATTTTGAGTTATGTCAACCGTTTTATTTTCATATTTAACATTGGCAGCAAAGCTATATGTTAACGTTTTATCAGCAAATGCTTCTGTTTGTTTTTCACCAATCACATTACTTTTGCTATCAATTACTTGAACATAGTATTTTTTATCGCCTGATTTTGCAATTGAATTTTCAGCAATTGTGAAGCTAATTTTCAAAATATCGGCACGACTTGCTTTATCTGTTTCAATTTCTTTACCAGAACTTCTAACTTTAAAAGCAGCGGTTTTTAAATTTAAAACACTTAATTTAGATCCTTTTTCAACTGTTTTAGCTAATTCTTCATTTTGACCAACCAAAACTTCATTGAATTTTTTAGATTCCCCAAGAACCACAATTGTGCTATCACGTTGAACTGTTAAAACGGTGTTATCTTTCTTTAAACCTTCGTTTTCGGCAACCAAACCTTTCATTTTTGATTCTAATTCAAGGAATTGTTTTTTGTATTTTGCCATTGAAGAAACATCCCCTTTTGATTTTTGCAAATTTGCCATCAAAGTAACAACTTTTTCTCTTTCGGCAATTAATTCGTCAGACATTGAAGTGTTCTCAGCAATTGCAGCATCATAAGTAGTTTTTAATGCCTGCAAATCTTTCATTACAGATTCTTTTTCTGTAATTGTAGTGGTCAATTTAGTTTGAGTTGCAGTGGCATCTGAAGTTATTTTGTATATATATACTAAACTTCCTGCCAAAAGCACCGATAATGTAATAATAATTGCTTTTAAACTTGAATTACTTTTTTGATTTTCCATGATTCGATTAATTTTTTACGAAAATAATAATTTATATTCTAATAACGTAAGTAATTAAATTATATTATTTTTGATGAAAGAAAATTTCTATGGAAAAATTGATTCCCTTCACGGTTAACGACCTTGCAAAAGTCACCAACTTCAGATGTGGCGAAGTGAAATTTGGCGAAAAAATGATAACTGTTCCTATAAATTCTGATGCAATTTCATTTTTGAATACGTGTGAAGCAAAATATGTTTTGTTTGGAATCCCAGAAGACATTGGAGTTAGAGCTAATTATGGACGTCCTGGAGCAGCTTCGGCTTGGGAAAGTGCTATAAAAAGCATTGCAAATATTCAACACAATCGGTTTTGCAAAGGAAGTCAATTGCTTGTTTTAGGACAATTAGATGTAACGGATGAAATGGCGGAAAGTCAAAAATTAGATTTTAATGCTATAAATGATAGGAAAAAGTTAAATCAATTGGTTCATAAAATCGATAAAGAAGTTTCTCATATCATATTTAATATCATAAAAGCGGGTAAAACCCCAATCATTATTGGCGGTGGTCACAATAATTCTTACGGAAATATTAAAGGCGTTGCATTGGCAAAAGGGAAACCTATTAATGCAATTAATTTTGATGCGCATTCTGATTTTAGAATTTTGGAAGGTCGTCACAGTGGAAATGGTTTTTCGTATGCGTATGAAGAAGGATTTTTACACAAGTATTTCATCTTTGGATTGCATGAAAATTATACTTCAAAAAGCGTTTTAGATTCTTTGAAAAAAATTGAAGATCGTGTAAAATTTAATACGTACGATGAAATTCAAATTAGAAAGCAAAAAAAGTTTGAGCCTGAAATGAATGCAGCGTTAGATTTTATCAAAGAAGACTGTTTCGGAATAGAAATAGATCTTGATGCGATTCCTAATATTGCGAGTAGCGCTATGACATTGAGCGGTTTTTCGGTTGAGAAATTACGCCAATTTATCTACTATTTTGGAAACAATCAAAATGCATCTTATCTTCATATTTGCGAAGGCGCTCCTGATTTAGGTGACGAAAAAAACACGCATTTAATTGGAAAATTAATTGGTTATTTGGTTACCGATTTCATAAAAGCCAATTATGTAAACGCTACAAATAATCAATAAATCAATACGTTTTCATTTGCTTTAAGCGCAAAAAATAGTGATATAATTAATAAAACCTATCTTTGCAGAGAATTTTAGTACGTAATACTAAATTCTAAATATCAAAAATATGTTATTCGAAGATTTATCACTTTCAAAAAGTATCCAAAAAGCCGTATTTGAATTAGGCTATACAGAAGCAACACCAATTCAAGAACAAGCAATTCCAATCGTTTTAGCAGGTCAAGATTTAATTGGTTGCGCACAAACGGGAACAGGAAAAACGGGCGCATTTGCAATACCAATTATTCATCAATTGCACCGAATTGTAGGTTCTACAAAAAAAGCAAAACAAATTCGTGCTTTAGTTGTAACGCCAACAAGGGAATTAGCAGTTCAAATTGGGCAAAGTTTTGAAGCGTACGGAAAATATACCAATTTAACACAACTTACTATATTTGGTGGGGTTTCGCAAAATCCACAAGTTGATACTTTGAGAAATGGTGTCGATATATTAGTGGCAACTCCGGGACGATTATTAGATTTACACAAACAAGGTTTCATAGATTTAGACCATTTGCATACTTTAGTTCTTGACGAAGCAGATCAAATGTTAGACATGGGATTTGTAAATGACGTGAAGAAAATCGTTAAATTGACTCCAAAAAACAGACAAACTTTATTCTTTTCGGCTACAATGCCAATAGCAATTCGGGAATTAGCAGAAATGTTTCTTCAAGATCCTGCAACAGTTTCAGTTTCACCCGTTTCGTCAACAGCGGAAAATGTAGAACAAAGAGTCTATTTTGTTGATAAAACTGAAAAAAGAAATTTATTATATCATTTAATAAAAAACGAAAATCTATCGGATGTTTTGGTGTTTTCAAGAACGAAACACGGGGCTGACAATGTTGTAAAAGCGTTGAGAAAACAAAATATTGCTGCGGAAGCGATTCACGGCGATAAATCTCAAAATGCAAGACAACGTGTTTTAGACGCTTTTAAAAATAAAGAAGTTGGTGTTCTTGTAGCCACTGACATTGCTGCTCGTGGAATTGACATCGATCAATTGCCGTTTGTAATCAATTTTGATTTGCCTAATATTCCTGAAACCTACGTGCATCGAATTGGAAGAACAGGACGTGCCGGAAATGGTGGAATTGCGATTTCATTTTGTAGTAAAGACGAGCATGCGTATTGGAAAGACATTCAAAAATTGATAAAAGTAGATGTAAAAACGGTTTCAGACCACCCTTATCCTTGGCATAGCGGAAGTCCAGAAACAGCTCCTGCGGCTGCACAAAATAATTCTAACAGAAGCGGGGAAGCTAATAAATCCAGGAAATCTAATGTTTCTAAACAGAATAAAAAGCGCTGGTACTAAACTGCTTACTAATTTTTATCTTAAATCATAAACGAAATCTTACTGGAATTTCACTTAGTTGCAATTCATCTGTAAACAACTACATTTCAACGTTTTAATTGTTAATTTACGATTTGTAAATACTTATTTTATCTAAATTTGATAGAATAAATTATAAATCATTTAATTAAAAAAACATGGAAACATTAGTTAAAAAAGATGGATTATTTCCGTCAGTAAGTAAGGCAGCGAATACTCTTTTTGATGATTTTTTTTCGAGAGACATCTTTGATTGGACCGACAGAAATTATTCAGCACTGGGAACAAGTTTGCCTTCGGTAAATCTCAAAGAAACCGACACTAAACTGGT
>CANFVB010000131.1 GCA_947450355.1 Bacteroidota bacterium | reverse complement strand
TCGTTGCGTTGCAATAATCAAGTGAATTCCAATGGCTCTTGCCAACTGTGCCAATCTCGCAATCGGTGTTTCAACTTCTTTTCCAGCGGTCATAATCAAATCGGCAAACTCATCGACAACCAATACAATGTAAGGTAAAAAACGATGCCCATTTTCAGGATTTAATTTACGAGCTTTGAATTTATCATTGTATTCCTTAATATTTCGAACCATCGCATCTTTCAATAACGAATAACGGTTGTCCATTTCCACACAAAGAGAATTTAACGTGTTGACCACCTTGGCATTATCAGTGATAATAGCATCGCCAGAATCAGGTAATTTAGCCAAATAATGTCTTTCTATTTTATTGAAAAGCGTCAATTCCACTTTCTTTGGATCTACCAAAACGAATTTGACTTCTGCTGGGTGTTTCTTGTATAATAAAGAGGTTAAAACCGCATTCAAACCAACAGATTTTCCTTGACCTGTAGCTCCCGCCATCAATAAATGGGGCATTTTAGCCAAATCAACTACAAATGTTTCATTGGAAATTGTTTTCCCCAAAGCAATTGGCAATTCCATTTCAGCCTCTTGAAAACGTGCCGAACCAATCACACTTTTCATAGAAACCATCGTCGGATTCTTGTTTGGAACCTCAATTCCAATAGTTCCTTTTCCAGGAATTGGTGCAATAATACGGATTCCTAAAGCCGATAATGACAACGCAATATCGTCTTCTAAACTCTTGATTTTTGAAATACGAATTCCAGCTTCTGGCACAATTTCATACAACGTAACCGAAGGACCAACCGTTGCTTTTATTTGTGCAATCTCAATTTTATAATTGCGAAGTGTTTCTAAAATTCGATTTTTATTTTCTTCTAATTCTTCCTGATTGATAGTAATTCCGCCAGATGAATATTCTTTTAACAAATCTAATGTTGGGAATTTATAGTTTGATAAATCTAATGTTGGATCAAATAATCCAAAGTCAGCCACCAATCGAGACGCTAAATTTTCCTCTACAATATCTTCTTCGTGTGCTTTTTCAATAACAAACTCACTTTCAATTTCAGAAACTTCTTCAGAAATAACTTCTGGTTCTTGAGAAGGCGTAATCGAAAATAGAGGGGATTTCAAAACAGGATCCATATTAATTTCCGAAGCATTGCTAATGGTCGGTTTCAACGCTGCTTTATTAATTTCAAATTGTGAAGCTGGTTTCAAAATTGGTTCTTCAATTTCCTCTTCTTCCGAAACTGCAAATTCTTCCAAATTATACAAACCTTCAGAAACTGGGCGGTTCACAGGTGTTAATTCCGTATCAATTTCATTTTTAGTTCTTTCAAAAAATGTTTTTATAGCATCAGGCGATATTTTTATTTTGAATATCAAATAGATAATTATTCCTAATAATAATACCAAAAGCGTTCCCGATTTTCCAATGTAAGCTTGAGAAAACAAGTTCATTTCATAACCAATTGTTCCGCCTAATTCTGGTAAGGATGTTGCAAAAAATCCAAGTAAAATGGAAATAATTACTATTGCAAACAAATCCCAAAACCATACATTTTTCATTTTTTTCAATGAAATATCCATCACTAAGAAAGCTCCAGTCAAGAAAAATAATTTTACAAACAAGAAAGAAGCGGCACCAAAACCTCTGTATATGAACAAATCTGCTAAAAAAGCACCAAATTTACCCAACCAGTTATTTACAGTTTTAGAACGATTTGCCAATTCAGAAACGGCACTTTGATCTTCTTGACCGTGAATGAAAAAGGAAATAAATGCCAATAGCAAAGCAACAGAAAATAATATCAATACAAATCCTAACAAGATTTTATATTGTTTTTCTAATTTCCAAGGTTTTTTATCCTCAGAATTAGCTTCTTTTTTATCCGTTGTAAGTGTCTTTTTTGCCATTCTTGATTGTGCTAATTTCTATTAAAACAAAGAATTCTATTTATATAAATTTAGGTAAATAAATCATCAAACCGATTGCAATAGCTGTCATTGCTGCAAAAAATACTGCTCCCGCCGCAATGTCTTTTATAAAACCAATTTTTTGGTGAAACTCAGGATGAATAAAATCAGCTACTTTTTCAACTGCCGTATTCAACCCTTCAATGCTCAAAACCAAGCCAATTGCTAGCGTTTGAAACATCCATTCCTCGTGAGAAATATTAAAATAAAAACCCGCAACAATCAATACTACTGCCAATGATGATTGCACCATTATACTGTGTTCGGTTGTTATCAATTTGATAGCGCCTTTCAACGCAAATCCCATGCTTTTAAATCTCCCTGTAAAAAACGTATTGTCTTTTTGAAATTCCATAATCGATATTAAAGTGCTGCCAAAGCCGCATCATAATTAGGTTCGTTAGCAATTTCGCCAACTTGTTCCGTGTGTGAAATTACTCCGTTCTCATCAATAACGATGATAACTCTTGAATGTAAACCCGCCAAAACGCTATCAGAAATTTCCAAACCGTAGTCTTTTCCAAAAGCACCTGTATTAAAATCCGAAAGATTAATTACGTTTTCAAGCCCTTCAGCACCACAAAAACGACTTTGTGCAAACGTCAAATCTCTCGAAATGCATAACACTTTTGTATTTGCCAAAGCACTCGCTTTTTCGTTGAATTTTCTAACCGAAGTCGCGCAAGTTCCCGTGTCAATGCTTGGAAAAATATTCAAAACCAATTTGCTTCCTGCAAAATCTGCCAAGGTAGCTATTGATAAATCGCCTTTAACCAATTTAAAATCGATTGCTTTTGAACCTACTTTTGGTAACTCACCGCTTGTGTTTATTGGATTTCCTCCTAATGTTATTGCTGCCATTTTTGCTATTTTTTTTTAAGCATCAAAAGTAAGCAATTATATTGGGAATAAAAAAATTGGAATTAACAATGCGTTCCTGAATGAAAAAAAAAAGAAGTATTACCTTCTGTTTTGAATTATTTCTGCCAATAATTTCTTAGCACGCAAAATTTTAACTTTCACATTACTTAATGGTTCATCTAGTTGATTTGCGATTTCCTGATAACTCATTTCTTGAAAATATCGCAACTGAATGACTTCTTGATAATGCGGTTTTAACTCTTTTATATATTGAAGTAATTGCGATAAATTTTGCTCTGTAATCAATTTGTCTTCTGCCGATGGGGTTGTATCGGCAATATTATAAGCCTGATAATCTTCTTCATCTGTAATTTCTACAAATAATGATGATTTTTTCTTTCGTAAAATATCAATGTGAACATTTTTTGCAATAGCAATTAACCACGTATTAAATTGAAATTCAGGATTGTAAGTGGCTAATTTATCAAATGCTTTTGAGAAGGTTTCAATGGTAATATCTTCGGCGTCTGTCTCGTTTTCAGTGCGTTTCAGCATAAAAGCATAGACTTCATTCCAATAAAAATCCAATAGAAAAGTAAAGGCAACTTGATCACCAATTTTAGCTTTTTCTATGTTTTTTATTATTTCCAATGTACGGGTTTTGAGAAAATGTTGGATACAAAGATATTCATTTGTGTGAATATAAGTACAATCTCAATAATTGGAAACCAATACATTACATCTTTCTCTTTTAATTTACCTGCTGAAAACCCAAGAATAATCCAAGTGAATAGGTATCTAAAGCCAATTATACTCAAAACGACAATCCATTGGTGTTGAAAAGACAATAGAATTATGGGTAAAATTAAAAACAATATTTGCGAAATAAAAAACACTGAAAGTTGAATTCTGTCAAATGATTTATAAAAAGTTGCAGTTGCCACGTGGCGTTTTTTCTGGGTAATCCAATCCTTAAAAGTCGTTTTTGGTTTAGAGTACGTAAAACTTTCAGGTGAATAACAGCACGTCGTATTGTTTCCTTTACTTGCCTGATTGATAAATAAATCGTCGTCACCTGAGCGAATTTTCATATGTTCGATAAAACCATTTACTTTGAAAAACTCGTCTTTTTTGTAGGCTAAATTTCTTCCAACTCCCATGTATGGAAGGCCTATTTTCGCCCAAGAGAAATATTGAACTGCGGTTAACATCGTTTCAAAACGGATGATTTTGTTCAAGAAAGAACCTTTTATTTTTTCATAAGCACCATAACCTAAAACAAATGTTTTATGCATCGTAAACTGAGAACTCATTAAAGTAATCCAGTCTTTCGAAGTCGGATAACAATCGGCATCTGTAAAAAGCAAATAGTCTTTTTGAGCAGCTTTGATTCCTAAAGTCAATGCGAATTTTTTGTTTCCCCAAAAAGCTTCATTATTAGCAACTTTTACCAATCGAACATTTGAATATTTTTTTTCAAATTCTTCAAAAATATCTAATGTGGTATCGCTTGAAGCATCGTCAATTAAGATAATTTCAAAATCCGGGTAGTTTTGTTCTGCCAAAAGTGGAATAAAATTAATTACATTTTCTTCTTCGTTTTTAGCGCAAACTATTACTGAAATTGGTATTCTTTTAGGCGTGCTTTTTTGGATTTTTGCAAAAGCAAATTTCGAAAAAATTCCCGCATAATAAAAAAGTTGCACTGCAACAATTACAATAAAAATATAAAAAATAGTGATTAACATATCAGTTTTACCTCTTTTTTGGATGTTTGCAAAGGTATGAATTCAAATAGGATTTACAAATAGAGATTTTGTAATTAAACAATTTTTTTCTGCTTTGACCGATTTGTTAAATGATATTCACTTCTGCCTCAATAGAAATACCGAAAGTTCTGAATATTGTATCTTGAATTTCCTTAGAAACATTCAAAATTTCTTGACCCGTTGCCGAACCATAATTTACCAAAACTAAAGCTTGATTTTTATGAATTCCCGCATCACCATAACGTTTTCCTTTGAAACCAGCCTGTTCAATTAGCCAGCCAGCGGGAACTTTTACTTCGGTTTCGGAAATTTCATAGAATTTCATTTCAGGGAATTTCTGATGAATTTTCTCAAATTCTGATTTTAAAACAATTGGATTTTTAAAAAAACTACCGCTGTTTCCTAATACTTTTGGATCGGGTAATTTGCTTTGTCGAATTGCTATTACAGCATTGCTTACGTCTTTTAGTGTTGGCGTTGTGATGTTATTTTTTTCTAATTCTGACGCAATATCTCCATAAGAAATATTGATTTTATGATTGCGTTTCGTCAATTTAAAAACTACCGAAGTGATGATATATTGGTCTTTCACTTCATTTTTGAAAACACTTTCTCTATAACCAAAATGACATTCTTCTTTTGAGAATATTTTCATCTCCAAAGTGTCAATTTTGATAGCCGAACAAGAAACAAATGTGTCTTTTATTTCGGTTCCATAAGCACCAATATTTTGAACTGGCGTAGTTCCAACATTTCCAGGAATCAACGACATATTTTCTAATCCGCCAAAATTTTGATTGATTGTCCACAAAACAAATTCGTGCCAATTTTCTCCAGCTTGGCTTTCAACCCAAACAAAATCTTCATTTTCCTCAACTATTTTTTTGCCTTTTAAATCAATATGAATCACCAAAGCATCAATATCTTGGGTTAAAAGCATATTGCTTCCGCCACCCAAAATGAATTTGTTTTTAGTTTTATTTTCAATCAAAACAGTTTTTAAATCTGCTACGGAATGAACTCCCACAAATTGTTTTGCATTGGCATCGATGCCAAAAGTATTGTAGTTTTTTAAAGAAAAATGATTTAGAATTTCCATTTATATTGCATAAAAGTAAAAAGCAAATGTACTTTAAACCTATTAAAAATTATAATTTATATTTAATCGATTGATAATCCACGGTGCAAAAATTCAAGAAGTGGTTTCAAAACGATTAATTTTTCTGCTGTAGCTTTCACGAAATTTTCATTTAACAGTTCAGCATCAGTTATATTCTGAACAGCAACAAAACTTTTTAGTTTTAAAAATTCAATTGCTGGATGCTCTTTATCAAAATCTTTTGGACCGTTTTTCAACGAATTGGTTTCAGTTTTGTCCAATCCAGAAAAGTATTTTTTGAAGTTTTTATCGTTCAAAATCTCTTCCAAATCTTCATAAAAAAAGGCAATTTCTTTTCTAATTTTCTTCAAATCATCAGCTTCAGGGCTGTAAATTCCGCCAGCAATAAAACTACTTC
>CANFVB010000130.1 GCA_947450355.1 Bacteroidota bacterium | reverse complement strand
TAACACCAGTTTTCCATAATCTGACTTGGCAATTCCACAAAATCCCAATATACATTTGTTCCCGACAAACTTGGATACGTGGTATTCGCCAACATTCCGTGCAAACCGTGTCCGAATTCGTGAAATAAAGTCGTTACTTCGTTGAATGTCAATAAGGATGGTTTTGTTTCTGTAGGCTTTGTAAAATTACAAACGTTCGAAATGTGCGGTCTTTCGTTGATGCCGTCCTTAATATATTGCGATTTATAAGAAGTCATCCAAGCGCCGTTTCGTTTTCCTTTTCTTGGGAAAAAGTCAGCATAGAAAATGGCGATTAATTGATTATTTTCATCTTTAACTTCATAGGTTTTTACTTCTTCGTGGTACTTATCAATGTCGAAAATTTCTTCAAATGTGATTCCGTATAATTTTTGAGCCACTGTAAAAACACCGTCTAAAACTTTTTCTAATTGGAAATAAGGTTTCAGCGTTTCATCGTCTAAATTGAATAATTGTTGTTTCAATTTTTCGGAATAATACGCACCATCCCATTTTTCTAATTGTTCAATTCCGTCTAATTTTTTTGCGAAAGCGGACAATTCGGCAAATTCTTTTTGAGCTGCTGGTTTGGCTTTTGCCAATAAATCATTGGAAAATGTTTTAACTTTCTCTGGATTTTCAGCCATTCTTTCTTCCAAAACAAAATGAGCATGCGTGGCGTAACCTAATACTTGCGCTCTGTCGAAACGTAATTTTGCGATTTTCAAAACGATTTCTTGATTGTCGAATTCATTATTTTGAAAAGCGCGCGCTCCGAAAGCAATTGCCATTTTTTTACGCAATTCCCGATTATCGGAATACGTTACAAACGGAATGTAACTTGGATGATCCAAAGTGAAAATCCAACCTTCTTTCTCAAGGCTTTTCGCCAAGGAATGTGCGGCTTCAATTGTTCCTTCTGGCAAACCTGCCAAATCTTTTTCATCGGTAAGATGCATTTGAAACGCTTGGGTTTCGGCCAAAACATTTTCGCCAAATTGCAAACTCAATTTCGATAATTCTTTGTCGATTTCTCGTAAAATCGTTTTTTTATCATCAGATAAATTAGCACCATTTCTGGAAAAACTTTTGTATTTTTTATCTAAAAGCGTTGTTTGTTCCGGGTTTAGATTTAAAGTTTCTTTTTGTTCGTAAACGGCTTTTACTTTTGCAAATAAAGCAGCATTCAGGCGAACATCATTTCCAAATTCAGATAATAATGGCGAAACTTCTTGTGCGATTTTTTGCATTTCGTCACTGGTTTCGGCAGAATTCAGATTGAAAAAAATACTTGAAATTCGGTCTAAAGTATTTCCGCTAAATGCCAAGGTTTCGATTGTGTTTTCGAATGTTGGCTTTTCGGGATTATTTACAATATTGTCGATTTCGGCTTTCGCCAATGCGATTCCTTCTTGAAATGCAGGAAGATAATCCTCATTTTTTATTTGAGAAAAAGGTGCTGTATTGTATTTCGTATTGAAATATTGAGTTAATATGCTCATAATATGGTTTTCTTTTTCCTGCAAGGTTTTTAAAACCTTGCAGGTATTATTAGTTTTTTCTTTTTTGAGAAATATACCTACAAGGTTCAAAAAAAACCTTGCAGGACGAACTTTCCTTTGAGGGCTAGCCCCGATAGAAATGGAAATCCCACGCTTTTAGCGTGGATTGCAATGAATTGCTACGCCAGTTCGGCTTTCAGCCTCGGGTGCAGGAAATAGCTCCTAAAAAAATGGCTATTATTTCTTTAGACTTTCGGAAGATTTATATACGGATTCTTTCAAACCTTCTTTGTAAAAAACGATTTTATCCAAAACACATTTGTCTTGCGTTCCGATGATTTGGGCGGCAAGAATCCCAGCATTTTTGGCTCCGTTTAAAGCTACAGTTGCAACGGGAACGCCACCTGGCATTTGTAAAATAGACAAAACACTGTCCCAGCCATCAATAGAATTACTTGATTTTATAGGCACTCCGATTACGGGAAGTGGCGACATTGAGGCGACCATTCCCGGCAAATGAGCAGCTCCACCAGCTCCAGCGATGATAACTGATATTCCTCGATGATGGGCGTTTTTGCTAAAATCGAATAGTTTTTCGGGGGTTCTGTGTGCAGAAACAATATCGACTTCGATTTCGATGTCAAAACCATTTAGAATATCGATGGCTTCCTGCATTATTGGCAAGTCGGATATGGATCCCATTATTACGGCTACTTTCATAATCAGCCCCCTAACCCCCTAAGGGGGAATTCCTACTGGGGGTAAAGTAGGGTTTTAGTTATTATTTTTAAGCGTTTAAAACTCCCCCTTCGGGGGTTGGGGGGCTTTTACCCTAATTGTATTCTTAACGTCTTCTGCAATTTTTCTAGCTATTTTTATGTCTTGGTTTACAATGGTTACGTGCCCCATTTTTCGGAAAGGACGTGTTTGTTTTTTACCGTAAATATGTGGCGTAACACCATTCCAACCCAAAATAGTTTCTATATTTTCGTAAATTACATCACCTGAAAAACCTTCTTCGCCTACCAAATTTACCATAATTCCAGCAACTTTACTAGCGGTATTTCCCAAAGGTAAGTTAAGAATGGCGCGTATATGGTTTTCAAATTGCGATGTATAACTCGCTTCTATTGTGTGATGTCCAGAATTATGTGGGCGTGGAGCAACTTCATTTACAATGATTTCGTCGTTTGTAGTTTGAAACATTTCGACTGCTAAAAGTCCCACGTGATTGAATTTTTCGGAAACATTTAAAGCAATTGCTCGAGCTTTTTCGGCTACTTTGTCATCAATTCGTGCAGGGCAAATTACATATTCCACTTGGTTTGCTTCGGGATGAAATTCCATTTCGACAACAGGATAGGTTTTGATTTCGCCTGATGGATTTCGGCAAACAATTACCGCCAATTCATTTTTGAACGGAATCATTTCTTCTGAAATACATTCTACGTTAGGTAAATTATCTAAATCTGAAAGAGTTCGGATGATTTTCACGCCTGTTCCGTCATATCCAAATTCGGTACATTTCCATACAAAAGGTAATTTTAGATTTTGAATTTCCTTTTTTAGAGCATCTAAATTTTCAAATCTTTGATACGCTGCCGTTGGAATATTATTTTGAGAATAAAAATCTTTCTGAATGCCTTTATTCTGAATCAGTCGTAAGGTTTTTGGTGATGGAAAAACTTTGATTCCTTCGCTTTCTAATTTTTCTAAAGCATCAAGATTGACCAATTCAATTTCGAAAGTTAGAACATCGACTTGTTTCCCGAAATTATAAACGGTTTCAAAATCCATTAAATTCCCTTGGAAAAATTTATTGCAAGCTATTTTACAAGGTGCTTCGTCGCTTGAATCGAGAACGTAGGTTTGAATGTCGAATTTTCGAGTGTCAAACAACATCATTTTACCGAGTTGTCCGCCGCCGAGGATTCCTAATTTAAAATCGGAAGAAAAATAATTCATTTGTTGTGTTTGTCATGCAAATATAGTTAACAAATGATAATTGACAATTTTAGCTTTAATAGTTTTAACGGAAATTTCACTCCTTATATGTATATCAACTTTTATAAAACAAATTCCATAACTTTAATACTTAATCTGTGCTACGAATTCTATATCTTTGCAGATTATTTAAAACCTTAAAAATGATACAACTTCACGACAAACAATTTGTTCCCTTTATTTCTGCAGAAGAAATAGATTTTGCTATTGCAACAATGGCAGCTCAAGTAGAAGCAGATTTTGCAGATGAAATTCCTGTTTTTGTAGGGGTTTTGAATGGTGCTTTTATGGTAGTTTCAGATTTTATGAAACATTACAAAAAACCTTGTGAAGTGAGTTTTATAAAATTGGCTTCTTATGAAGGAACTGAATCTACAAATGAAGTAAAACAGTTAATCGGTTTGAACCAAGATTTGTCTGGAAGAACCGTAATTGTTATTGAAGACATCGTTGATACTGGAAATACGGTTTTAGAATTGAAAGAATTATTTAAAAAACAAAACGTAAAACATTTCAAAATAGCGACACTTTTTTTCAAGCCTGATGCATTTAAAAAAGATATAAAAATAGATTATGTAGGTATTCGAATTCCAAATAAATTCATCGTTGGATTTGGATTAGATTACGATGGACTTGGAAGAAATTTACCTGAAGTATATCAATTAAAATAAATAATAAATTAACTAAAATCCGTCTCGGCGGGACAAGCAACACACATTACATCATGATTAACATTGTCTTATTTGGAAAGCCAGGTGCTGGAAAAGGAACTCAAGCAGAATTTTTAAAAGAAAAATACCATTTAACGCATCTTTCAACTGGTGATATTTTTAGATTCAATATTCAGAATAATACAGATTTAGGCAAATTAGCGAAAAGCTATATGGACAATGGAGATTTAGTTCCAGATGAAGTTACCATAAAAATGTTGCAAGACACGGTAGAAAAAAATCCGGATACAAAAGGGTTTCTATTTGATGGTTTTCCAAGAACTTTGGCTCAAGCAGAAGCATTAGATACTTTTTTGGCAACAAAAAATTGGGAAGTTACCGCTACAATTGCATTGGAAGCAGATGATGAAATTCTGATTCAACGGTTATTAGAAAGAGGAAAAACAAGCGGAAGAGTTGACGATCAAGATGAAGATAAAATCAGAAATCGGTACCAAGAATACAATGAAAAAACTGCTCCTTTGATGGATTATTATAGCACTCAAAACAAGTTTTATCCTGTAAATGGCATTGGTTCTATTCAGGAAATCACGGAACGATTGAGCGCAGTAATTGAACAGTTGTAAATTCATTTACAAAATTAAAAACCAAATAAATAAAAATTGGAAATACTAATAATACTTTTTTTAATTGTTTTAAACGGCGTTTTTGCAATGTCGGAAATCGCATTGATATCTGCGAGGAAAAACAGATTAGAAAATGCTGCTAAAAAAGGAAATCATAGCGCACAAGTTGCCTTGGATTTGGCTAATACACCCAATAAATTGTTGTCAACTACTCAAATTGGGATAACGTTAATTGGTATTTTAACTGGTATTTTTAGTGGTGATACAATTACAACCTCTGTTCAGTTATTTGTGAGTGGATTTGAAGTTTTAAAACCCTTTTCGCATACAATTGCAGTTGGATTTGTTGTTATAATATTGACTTTTTTCTCTTTAGTTCTGGGTGAGTTATTACCAAAAAGAATTGGATTAAACCATCCCGAAGCAATTTCAAAAGCAGTTGCAATTCCGATGAGAATGATTTCAATTGCGACCGCACCATTCATTTGGTTGCTTACAATTTCAACGGAATTTTTATTGAAAATATTAATGATTAAGCCTTCAGCCGACGGAAAAGTTACAGAGGAAGAAATTAAAGCAATCATAAAAGAAGGTACTGAAGGCGGGGAAGTTCAGGAAATTGAGCAAGATATTGTGGAACGTGTTTTTCACATTGGAGACCGAAAAGTAAATTCATTAATGACACACCGACAATCGGTAGTTTTTTTGCCATTAGCATCAAATAGAGAGCAAGTTAAAGAATTTATGCTAAAGGAATTACATTCTGTATATCCTGTTTATGGCGAAAATTATGACGACATTGTTGGAGTTGTAAATCTGAAAAACATCTTTTCAAATATAGACAATGAAGCTTTCAATTTAGAAAAAATTATGACCGATGCGCCTTTCATTATGGAGCAAACATCGGCTTATAAAGCATTAGAAAATTTCAAAAAAAGTGGCGTTCATTATGCTTTTGTTTCTGATGAATACGGGATTTTTCAAGGAATAATTACATTGAATGATATTTTAGAAGCACTTGTTGGCGATGCAGCCGATTTCAATAATGATGATTATCAATTAATCGAAAGAGAAGACGGAACTTGGCTTGTTGATGGGCATTATTCATTGCACGATTTTCTGACTTATTTTGAGTTGGATGAATTGACAAATGACTACGAAGTTACCACGGTAAGCGGTTTGATTATGACCGAATTATCACGAATTCCAAAGCAAGGAGAAAAGTTAATTTGGCAGAAATATGAGCTTGAAGTAATCGATATGGATGGCGTGAGGATTGATAAAGTAATGGTGAAAGCCGTAAAATAATAGTGCTCAGTATGCAGTTATTAGTGTTCAGTAAATAACTGAATACTAAAAACGGAACACTGAAC
>CANFVB010000129.1 GCA_947450355.1 Bacteroidota bacterium | reverse complement strand
TATTCTGGAAAAGTAAAGTTGACAGATGCTGTAGAAAATTCTCCAATTGACGCAGGTAAATTAGTGCTTTCTCCAACAAGAACCTACGCCCCAATTATCAAGAAAATATTAGAAAAATACAATTCAGATGCTATTCACGGAATGGTGCATTGCAGTGGTGGCGCACAAACTAAGATATTACATTTCGTAGAAAATCTACATATTATCAAGGACAATTTATTTCCAGTACCGCCTTTATTTAAGTTGATTCAAGAGCAATCTGCAACCGATTGGAAGGAAATGTACCAAGTTTTTAACTGCGGTCACCGCATGGAATTATATGTTCCCGAAGCCATCGCCAATGCTATTATTGCAATTTCAAAATCGTTTAATGTTGATGCCCAAATTGTGGGTAGAGTAGAAGCATCAGATACAAAAAAATTGACAATCACCAGTGAATATGGTATTTTTGAATATTAATGATATCACTTTTCTCAATTACCTCTGAGCCTTTAAACTTTAAACTTTAAACTTTTTACTATGTACGAATTAGTTTTTTGGATTTATCAAGACGGAATTTACCTCAATCACCATTTAGTGTATGAGTCCATCGTAGAAGCAGAATTGGTTGAAGGTTTAGAAGATTTACCAACAACCGTAATTCTAAACCGAATTAATACTTTGTTCTCAAAATGGGAGCGAGTGGATGAAAACAGTTGGAAAAACAACAATGGTCCAGGCGCATTCCACGTTCGTACCACTTCTCAAAGTATAAAAATTGATTGCTACGGAACCGAAGGAAAAACGATGGATATTTTAGTAAATGCACTTGAAGAATTCAAATGTCCATTATACGATCCACAAGTGCCAGAGCGTTATGATGGGGTGGAGTAGATGAGGTTTTGAGTTTGTAATGTCATTACGAGATTTACTAATTATTTGTCAATCTGAATTTATTTCAGATTCTGTTTATGCTGAAACAAGTTTTAAAGTATAAACTTCTCAACGTTATATTTTTTATTTCTCTTGGAGCGAATTGTCCTCTTGTATTTGGAATTGCAATTCCCGCTTTCAGCTATATCTCTTCGCTTCGCTGCGAGGATACCGCCTCAATCGGGGCTAAAAGAAGAATTGTTTTGATGATTTCCAGAAATCAATAGTAATCAAAAGGCGAACCTAAGGACCTTTTTTTTTAATATATAATTGTATAAATCGTTTATAGTGAATTTATAATACTACATTTGAAAATAATTTAAAACCATAAAAAATGAAAAAAGCTATTTCCATAATTCTACTAATTTTCTCGACACAGGCATTTTCGCAATGTGGGTTTTCTGACATTTTTCCATTTAATATAGGTGAAAATAAATTTGAGGTAACTAGATTAATAAACTCAAATAGCTCAATGTCTAAGATAGCTCAGGTGCCTGCATTTGAGGCTATGGATAATCGTTGGGAAAAATGTAAATATAATAAAAATGACAGTATCTACAGAGTAGAAATTGGTTTGTACCACATCAAAGATAAATGTCTTAATGGTAATGAAAATCGAATTTTCTTAGGACTAGTAGACGATAGGCTTTGTAGAATAGAAGTTGACCAAGTTTTTTCTAAAGACAGATATGATGAAATGATAGCAAATTATAAAAAATATATTAATATTTTTATTGATATGTATCCTATTGATGAAACTTGCGATGTTTTAAATTATAATACTCATGAGAAAATAGGAAAAGGTATTAATTTTTATAGAGTGCTAGAAGAAAAAGAAAAAAAAATTAAACTTGAAGAAATAAGTATTTCATATAATGTAATTTATAAGCTAGTTTACAATAGCGAAAACAAGAAATTTGTAAGAACAAGTGAAGTAGACTATTATAAAATTGAAATAATTAATTTAAATTTAAAAGGAACAAAATTAACTAGTCAAGGATATTGATTATAAAATACGTTTTATAGATGAAAATTCTAAGATTTATAATAAGATTTATTTGAAAATTTTATCATAAATTATTTCACTTGTATTGTAAAAATTCATCTATTGTCAATCGATTGCTATATTTTTCGACTTTATATAATTTTCCCCTACCGTTTGGATATAACTTCTGCTGTTGCAAGCGTCTCTCTTTACCCTTATAAGTATTTAGCATTTTATCGATAAAGGGAAATCATTACCTTACATAATGATTCGATCTGCTGGCTCTTATGGGAACATATCCAATCGATATGTTTTTCGAGTTTACACAAAATTCTGCCCAGTCTATACTGGTTATAAGGTAAAGGGGTGCTGAAGTGCGTCAACGGGGTTCTGAAGTGCATTAACGGGGTCTCGAAGTCCATAGATGAAAATTTTCTATTGCTACGCATCAGGATTTATAAGGATAATTTAAACTATTTATTCTAATGCAAAATTTGCGTTTGACCATACGATTGTATAAAATGACGCTGGTCATTTATATAAATCACCACGGTGAAATAGCAAAACGACCGTGGTGAAATCACAAAATCACCACGGTCGTTTTATTTATTCGTACTGACAAATCATTTGGCTTGACCTAACAGGGTATTAAATAGGTCGGCATTAAGACCCAACAACCATCAACCAACAACTGTCAACCAACAACCAATTACTTAAACATGTCTTCCATTCCTGGAATCATCGGCATATCAACTCTAGTTACTTCGTCTAATTCGGCTTGGTTTAAGCTTGCAGCTTTTTCAATTGCTTTGTTCATTACAACCACTAAATAGTCTTCCAATTGGTCTTTGTCTTCCAATAAAGCATCGGCAATAACCACAGATTTTATTTTGCTATTGGCAGTCAACGTCACCTTCAATAGTCCGTCAGCGCTTTGTTCGTCTATCAAAACGGTGTCCAATCTCTTTTTTGTATCTTCTATTTTTTGTTGGGTAGCTTTCAATTTACCCATCATTCCCATTAAATCCATGTGTCTGTTTTTTATAATATATGCAGCAAATTTACATAAATACTCGATGAAAAACCAATAAGAAAATTACTATTAACCCTGCTTTCTTAAATGTTTGTCTTATTTTTGTAGGTTGATAATATAATGTAACCTAAAGAAATGTCAGAACAACAAAGACCGCCATTGGCAAAGATAATTCCAACAACATTAGAGAAGTTTGATGATGTGCGAACAGACAACTATTTTTGGCTAAACGATAGAGAAAATCCAGAAGTTATTGATTATCTTAACAAAGAAAATCAGTATTACCAAGAAATGACGGCGCATACCAAAGCATTCCAAAAAGAATTATTTGAAGAAATGAAAGCCAGAATCAAGGAAGATGATCAGTCAGTTCCTTATTTATACAACGGCTATTATTACATTACTCGTTTTGAATTGGGGAGCGATTATCCTATTTATTCTCGAAAAAAGGGAAGCCTTTCGGCAAATGAAGAAATTATGTTCAATTGCAATGAATTGGCAAAAGGACATAAATATTTTCAATTGGGCGGTTTGAGCATAAGTTCCGATAACCAATTTGTAGCATTTGCATTAGATACCGTTGGAAGACGTATTTATACGGTGCAAATAAAAAACCTCATCACCGGAGAAATATTTGCCGATACAATTGAAAATACTTCAGGCGATAGCACTTGGGCAAATGACAATCAGACGTTGTTTTATACGCGTCAAGATGAGAAAACATTGCGTTCGGATAAAGTTTTCAAGCATAAATTGAATACGGATGCTACAAATGATATTTTGGTTTACTTTGAAAAAGACGATACGTATTCTGTTGAGGTTACCAAAGAAAAATCAAAAAAATACATTGTTATTAGTTCCTCAAGTACGATGACCACAGAGTTCAGAACCTTATTAGCGGATAATCCAGAAGGCGAGTTTACTATTTTCCAAAAAAGAGTTCGTGGCTTGGAATATGATATTGCTCACTTTGGGGAATATTTTTATGTGTTGACCAATAAAGACGAGGCGACCAATTTCAAACTGATGAAAACCCCGGAATTGGCTACAGCCAAAGAAAACTGGGTTGATATTATTGCACACCGAGAAGACGTGTTAATTGAAGATATTGATATATTTAGGGATTTCTTAGTCGTAACCGAACGTTTCAATGGCTTGAATACCATCCGAATTATGCCGTGGAGTGGGGAAGGGGAATATTATTTGCCATTTGAAAGCGAAACCTACACCGCTTATACTTCTACCAATGTTGATTTTGATACCGATATTTTACGTTACGGCTATCAATCTATGGCAACACCATCGTCGATTATTGATTTCAATATGAAGACGAAGGCAAAGGAAATCATGAAAGAACAACAGGTTTTAGGAGGCACATTTGATAAAAACAATTATACCGAAGAACGCGTTTGGGCAACCGCAACTGATGGAACAAAAGTGCCAATTTCGATGGTTTACAGAAAAGAATTGAAGAAAGATGGAACCAATCCGTTGTTGCAATATGCTTACGGTTCTTATGGATATTCAATGGATGCAACCTTTTCATCAACTAGATTGAGTTTGTTGGATCGCGGATTTATTTTTGCAATAGCGCACATTCGTGGGGGAGAAGATTTAGGGAGACAATGGTATGAAGACGGTAAGTTATTGAAAAAGAAAAACACGTTTACGGATTTTATAGATTGTTCCAAATTTTTAATTGCCGAAAAATATACGTCACCAATGCATTTATATGCCGAAGGAGGCTCTGCAGGAGGATTATTGATGGGAGCAATTGCAAATAGGGCACCTGAATTGTACAACGGAATCATTGCCCAAGTGCCATTTGTAGATGTAATGACGACGATGCTTGACGATACCATTCCACTGACAACTGGAGAATATGACGAATGGGGAAATCCGAACGTTAAAAAATATTATAATTATATGAAATCTTATTCGCCTTATGACAACGTGAAAGCCCAAGAATATCCAACAATGTACATTTCAACGGGTTTACACGATTCTCAAGTGCAATATTGGGAACCGGCAAAATGGGTTGCTAAATTACGTGCTTTAAAAACAGATTCTAACGTTATCTATCTGGATACCAATATGGATGCAGGACATGGAGGCGCATCTGGACGATTTGAAGCATTGAAGGAATTGGCTAAAGAATTCACTTTTTTATTAGATTTAGAAAAAATAGGAAATTAATTAGAAAATTATTGTTAAATTTGCATGTATTGAGGTTAGCATAGATTGAATATTTGAATCTTAATGGACTACTTTTTATGAAAGAAAAAATAAAGGCCTGCGACAGTGTACTTGATTTAATTGGGAATACACCCCTAATTAAACTCAAAAAAGTAACTGATGATTTAGATGGAAACTTTTACGCAAAAGTAGAAGCTTTCAACCCAGGACATTCGTCGAAAGACAGAATTGCATTATATATTATTGAAGAAGCAGAGAAAAAAGGAATTTTATCTCCTGGTGATACCATTATAGAAACTACTTCTGGAAATACTGGTTTTAGTTTGGCAATGGTGAGTATTATAAAAGGATACAACTGTATTTTGGCTGTAAGCTCTAAGTCTTCATTGGATAAAATTGACATGCTAAGAAGTATGGGCGCTAAAGTCTATGTATGCCCCGCTAATGTATCTGCTGATGATGAACGTTCGTATTATTCTGTTGCCAAGCGTTTGCATGATGAAACGAAAGGGTCAGTATATATCAATCAATATTTTAACCAATTGAATATTGATGCACACTATAAATCTACAGGTCCTGAAATTTGGGAACAAACAAATGGTCAAATCACCCATTTGGTAGCGTGTAGTGGAACTGGAGGAACTATCTCTGGTATTGCAAAATATTTGAAGGAGAAAAATCCAAATATTAGAATTTTAGGTGTTGATGCTTTTGGATCGGTATTGAAGAAATACCACGAGACTAAAGAATTTGACAACGACGAAATATATCCTTACCGTATTGAAGGTTTAGGAAAAAACTTAATTCCATCTGCTACTGATTTTGATTTGATAGATCACTTCATGAAAGTAACCGATGAAGAAAGTGCCCATGCTACAAGAGAATTGGCAAAAAGAGAGGGCTTATTTGTAGGATATACTTCTGGTGCCGTACTTCAAGCCATCAGACAATATGCAAGCGAAGGGGAGTTTGATGAAAATAGTAATGTAATTGCTATATTTCCTGACCACGGATCTCGTTATATGAGCAAAGTGTTTAGTGACAATTGGATGAACGAACAAGGTTTCTTTGATAGCGTTAAAACTGAAGAAGCACAGAGAATTGAGTTTATTAAATAGACTTTTAAGTTAGACTTCTAAGATTGTTAGATAAAAAGACTTCTTAGATTTTAGAAACTTAGACTTATATATATCAAAAAAAAC
>CANFVB010000128.1 GCA_947450355.1 Bacteroidota bacterium | reverse complement strand
GTCAAACATCTTTTTCAGATTGTCTGCAAACTCTCTAAAAAAAGTGTTCTCATAATTTTTTGTCGCTGTTCCTTTTCTGATTTCTAACATTTCTGTCTGTACGGTTTTTTGTTTTGAGCAGTGTCGTTGTGCTATTGGCTATAACGTTTTGGGGCTTTGCGTTCGGGCGGGAAATCGAAGCACAAAAGCTGGTATTATTACTAAAGTTCAATTGAAAAACTACTGTTGAATTTTGCACTTTAGCCCGCCTGACGCAAAACCCTTGTTATGCGGTCGGCTTTCTTCTCTGTCGTCTATTTGTCGAGTGGTTTCCATTGTCCTTTTTTGAAATAAACGTTGTTAAATTTCGGTGAGTAAAATACTAAATAAAAGCTCCAAGCACTACGATATATTGTCGGATTACTTGTCATAATGTGATGAGTTGGTTGCTCCATATTTATTATCAGTCGTTCCGAACTATAAGGTTTGGTCGTTGTAATTGTCCCACTGTAAGTTTTCAATATTTTTTCATTGTCTGTCACGTGAAAGTATATAGAGTCGTTCTCTTTAATTTCAAATCTAAAATTTTCGTATTGCCAGTCCGCTTGTTTGCCAGGGAAGTAGTCACGATTTACAATATACTCTCCGTAATAGTCTTTCTTTTTCAATTCTGTCTTTGCTATCAACCATTGAGTGATACCAGAAAGCAATGCAAGTCCGAATATTCCGAGCCAAATCAGTCCAAGTGTCTTGCCGAAAATTTTCTTTCTTGTCAGCAACCAAGTCACCAAGAGAATACCTGTCAATGGAACAAGGATAAAAACGAAAAATAAATTAAAACCAAATCCCATTTTATTGTCTTGTTAATTGTTGGATTTTAATATTCGTTTTTTAAAGGCCAAAAGTAGTATAACCGAACTTAAACATAATAAAACCAAACCTTTAAGCACATTCACGGTCAAGCATAAATCTTGTCCTGTCACTAAAGAAATGCAGTCTGTCGAATTCTCTGTTTCATATTTCAAGCTCACCATTGTATTTATTATTCCAAAAATGAAAATTGGAATTCCTAAAATTGATAAGGTCAATACGATATAATAAATTGCTTTCTTCAATGTCGTTTTTATTGTCGGTTGTGTCGTCCTAAGCTGCCGCATAACTCATATATACCAGCCATAAAATGGCTGTAATCTACCCAAAAAGGGTTGGCTTTGTGCCATAATAACCTCCGTTATTTATTTTGCTAATGTATGATAAAAATATTACAAATCATCAAAAGGACTTTTTATTTGTTGAATACTTTTTGTACTAACATGAGTATATATTTCAGTTGTTTTGCTACTGCTATGCCCTAATAATTCTTGAATATAGCGTAAGTCCGTTCCGCTTTCGAGTAAATGCGTGGCATAACTGTGTCTCAGCCAATGTAAACTTACTGGTTTGTTTATTCTTGATTTTGTTAAAGCTTGTTTTAACACATTAGACAAACTGCGTTCATCATATTTTGTATTTTCATTTTGACCTTCAAATAGCCAAGTTTTGGGTTTAAATCCTATATAATATTCACGGAGCATATCTAATATTTTTGGAGACAAAGGTGCAATCCTGTCTTTTTTACCTTTGCTTTGGCGGATAATTACAATTCCTCTTTTGGAATCAATATCTGCGGGTTTTAGATTTAAAAGCTCGCTTCGTCGCAATCCACAACTATATATTAAAGAAAGCATCGTTTTGTGTTTAATATTACTATGAGCATTTAATATCAATTTTATTTCTTCTTTGCTCAATACATTAGGTAATAGTTTAGAACGTTTTGGGCGATGTATTTTATCAACCATCATCTTTGTTTCTCTAATGGTTTGAAAGAACAATTTAATGGCATTCACGATTTGATTTTGATAGGAAGCTGATAAATTGTTTTTCAGTATATACTCGTTGTTGTATATAATTACATCCTCGTTGGTAATTTCAGCAACAGGTTTTTCTCTATAGAAAATCAAGAATGATTTCAACGCTTCGCTATAGGTTTTAATAGTACTAGGACTGTAGCGCTTTGAAAGTAGCCATTGTTTGAATTTTTCTATTTGTAAAATACCTTCTGCAGAAGGAACGGTTTGAAAATGCAGTAGTATTTTAAACCGAATTCTATTTTCCTCGCTATCAGGAACGTGCCAAACGCCTAATGACTGACTCCATCGAGAGCCGTCAATTAATTTTATACGAGCTACTAACTCGGTATTTTTTTCAAAAGTTATGGCTATTCTATAAGTTCCTTTGTGCTTTATTAATTTTGATTTCCATTTCATGGCGTTAATTTTTTATAAAGATAGTTAAAAGTTAATTTGGGTATTCGTTTATTCGGTTATTTGTTTAATCGTTGATTTGGTTAATCGGTTATTTGTTGATGCGTTAATGCGGTTATTTGTGAGAAAGGGTTAATCGGTTATTTGTTTAATCGGTTAATCGGAAGAAGGGATTATATAGTTAATTTGGTTATTTGGGAGTGGGAAAAGTTGTTGGTTGATGGTTGATTGTTGATGGAAAAAGGGTTAATCGGTTAAAAACTTTGCGAACTTTTCGTAAGTCTTTGCGCTCTTTGCGGTTAAAATCAAAACCCTAAAATCGTAATTCTTAAATCGGGGTTCGCGCGAAGGGTGGCAGCGGAAATCCTCTGTGGAACAAAGTGGAACAGAGATTGCAGCGAACGACCTGACCCGAATTTTTCGAGGGTTGCGCCCAAAAAATAATAATTTAGAAGCGGTTACTTTTTCTCAATCCATTTTCGGGCATTCACAAAAGCTTCGTGCCATGGCGAAACTTCATCGTTTCTTTCTTTTGGATAATTAGCCCAATTCCATTGGAATGTGGAACGCTCAATGTGCGGCATCATTACCAAATGTCTTCCGGTTTTATCGCAAAGCATGGCCGTATTGTAATCGGAACCATTTGGATTTGCTGGATAATCTGAATAGGCATATTTAGAAACAATATTGTAATTTTCTTCAGCCAAAGGCAAATTAAATTTTCCTTCGCCATGAGAAATCCAAACGCCCAAAGTGCTTCCTGTTAATGTGGACAGCATTACGGAATTGTTTTCTTGAATGGTCACGGATGTAAAGGCACTTTCGTGTTTGTTTGATGTGTTGTGTTTCAATTTTCCATGAACTTCATGCTCTGGATTGATGACTTCCAATTCCATAAACAATTGACATCCGTTACAAATTCCAACGGATAAAGTGTCGTCTCTTTTAAAGAAATTTGCTAAGGCTGTTTTTGCTTTTTCGTTGTATAAAAAGGCTCCTGCCCAACCTTTGGCAGAACCTAAAACGTCTGAATTTGAGAAACCTCCAACGGCACCAATGAACTGAATTTCTTCTAAATTTTCACGTCCCGAAATCAAATCGGTCATGTGAACATCTTTTACATCAAAACCAGCCAAATACATTGCATTTGCCATTTCACGCTCTGAATTACTTCCTTTTTCACGGATAATTGCCGCTTTTGGACGCGGTTTTGTCGAATCAATTTCTGGTTTTTTTCCTGTGAAATGAGTAGGAAAAGTATAGTGTAAAGGTTGGTTTTTATAATTCTCAAAACGAGCTTTCGCCATTCCGTTTTTAGATTGTTTTTGATCTAATAAATAGGAAGTTTTGTACCAAATATCTCTGTATTTTGGTATGTCGAATGTCAAATGTCCAAAGTCTAAAGTAGCTTCGTTGGTAACTTTTCCTAATTTATGAAAATTGATTTTATTTGATTTCAATTTACTTTCTATAACAGCATCATTTTTGGCTTGGAATACAATTCCAATATTTTCTGAAAACAATATTTTTATAAGGTCTTTTTCTTCAAAAGTTGAGAAATCAATTCTAGCTCCCAAATTAATATCTGCAAAACACATTTCTAATAAAGTGGTAATCAATCCGCCACTTCCAATATCGTGACCAGCAATAATTTCATTTTCTAAAATTAATTCTTGAATTGAATTGAATGCGTTTTTAAAGAATTTTGAATCTTTAATTGTTGGTGTTTCCGTTCCAATAGTTGTTAATATTTGGG
This sequence comes from Bacteroidota bacterium, assembly GCA_947450355.1. GTDB lineage: Bacteria > Bacteroidota > Bacteroidia > Flavobacteriales > Flavobacteriaceae > Flavobacterium. Next base: position 2,305 of record CANFVB010000128.1, on the reverse strand, counting down.
CAAATGAAGTTCCACCCAATTTATAATTATCTTGTGAAAGATTGATATAATAAATAGAACCGCTCCCGAGACTTCGGGACAATACTGGTTCGACTACTTTTTTAATGTCAATGCAATTTCCACCTGCCGAAATTATCACCGTTCCGGGTGCAATTACTTCATCATTTGGGTATTTTTGTTTCATCGAAAGGGAATCTTTTCCAGTAGGAATATTAATTCCTAATTCGATTGCAAAATCGGAACAACTCTTTACAGCAGCATATAAACGGGCATCTTCGCCTTCATTTTTACACGCCCACATCCAATTGGCTGACAATGAAAGTCCGTTCATTCCGTCTTTTATTGGTGCCCAAATAATATTTGATAATGCTTCTGCAATTGCCGTTCTGGTTCCTGCAATTGGGTCAATTAACGACGCAATTGGCGAGTGTCCGATGGAAGTTGCAATTCCTTCTTTTCCTAAATAATCCAAAGCCATTACACCGCAATTATTTAATGGCAATTGCAACGGCCCTACACATTGTTGTTTGGCGACTTTTCCACCCACGCAACGATCGACTTTATTGGTCAGCCAATCCTTGCAAGCAACTGCTTCTAACTGCAAAACTTGCTCTAAATAGGTTGAAATTTTATCTTGGGAATAAACTAATTCTGAGTAATTTCGAGTAATGGTTTTGTCAGTCATAACCACTTTTGGGGAACTTCCAAACATATCTTCTAAAGCAAAATCCATAGGTTTTTGACCCGTAGTTTTTGATACAAATGTAAAGCGATTGGTATCCGTAACATCGCCAACCTGGTACATCGGCGAACGTTCTCTGTCGGCTATTTTTTGAAGTAATTCAATGTCTTTTGGCGCAATTACCAATCCCATTCTTTCTTGAGATTCGTTTCCAATAATTTCCTTTGCAGAAAGCGTTGGGTCGCCAATTGGTAATTTGTCTAAATCGATTAAACCTCCAGTTTCTTCAATTAATTCTGAAAGGCAATTCAAATGTCCTCCAGCTCCATGATCGTGAATGGAAACAATTGGATTTAAGTCGCTTTCAACTAATCCACGAATAGCATTTGCAGCTCTTTTTTGCATTTCTGGGTTCGAGCGTTGAATGGCATTCAATTCAATTCCAGAACTAAAAGCACCTGTATCTGCTGATGAAACTGCCGCTCCACCCATTCCAATTCTATAATTATCACCACCTAAAATCACGATTTTATCACCTGCTTTTGGCTTTTTCTTGATGGCTTGGTCTAATTTTCCATACCCAATTCCACCCGCTTGCATAATGACTTTGTCGTATCCTAATTTGCGATTATTTTCATCGTGTTCAAATGTTAAAATAGAACCTGTAATTAAAGGTTGACCGAATTTATTTCCAAAATCAGAAGCGCCATTGGACGCTTTTATTAAAATATCCACTGGGGTTTGATACAGCCATTTTCTTTCTGCCATTCCATTTTCCCAAGGTTTATTTTCAGATAAACGAGAATAAGAAGTCATATAAACCACCGTTCCTGCCAATGGCAACGAACCCTGTCCACCCGCTAATCGGTCACGAATTTCTCCGCCAGAACCTGTTGCCGCTCCATTAAAAGGCTCAACAGTTGTTGGGAAATTATGCGTTTCTGCTTTTAATGAAATTACAGAATCGAAATCTTTGGTTTCATAGAAATCAGGTTTGTCAGCACTTTTTGGGGCGAATTGTTGCACTCGTGGTCCTTTTACAAATGCCACATTATCTTTGTAAGCAGAAACGATATCGTTTGGATTTTCAGCAGATGTTTTCTTGATTAATTTGAATAGGGAAGAAGGCATTTCTTCTCCATCGATTACAAATGTTCCGTTGAAAATTTTGTGACGACAATGCTCTGAATTGGCTTGTGAAAAACCAAAAACTTCAGAATCGGTTAGTTTTCGTCCTATTTTAATTGATAAAGTATCTAAATAATCAACTTCTTCTTGGCTTAAAGCCAAACCTTCTGATTTGTTATAACTTGCAATATCTTCGATTTCCAGAATGGCTTCTGGTTGACTATTTATGGTAAAAATATCTTGATGTAATTCAACATATTTTTGTGAAAGCATTGGATCAAAATCAGTAAAATCAGCTGTGACTTTTAGAAATTCTTCAATTCTGATAATTCCAGAAACGCCCATATTCTGGGTGATTTCAACGGCATTCGTGCTCCAAGGCGTTATCATTGTGGCTCGTGGACCAATAAAAAAATCCGTTCCAATTGTGTTTAGAACGGATTTTTCTATTTTATTTGAATTGCCAAAAAGCCAATTTAATTTTGAAATGTCTTG
>CANFVB010000127.1 GCA_947450355.1 Bacteroidota bacterium | reverse complement strand
TATTTATTGTGCAAAATTGTAATAATTTTATGAATATACCCTTTCTTTTTTAGTTATTTTTGTAAACGATTACAAATTAAGTAATTGCCCAAAAACAAATCTAAACTGATACTTATGAATTTCCCTAAATCATTTTTGGCAATAGCCGTGACCAGTATTTTATTTTTAAGTTGCAAAAAAAATGAAGTTGAACAGCCAAAAGTAGCAACTGAAACTGCTTCTGTAACTAAAGAAATTGTGGCTGCAGTGAAACCTGAAACAGCAACATTCAATATTGAAGGAATGACTTGTGCAATTGGTTGTGCTAAAACAATTCAAGAAAAATTAGCTGCAATGGACGGTGTTCAAAAAGCAACCGTAGATTTTGACAAAAAAACGGCAACTGTGGAATTTGATGCTACAAAACTAACGCCTGCAAAATTATTGGAAGCTGTAGAAACTACTGGAGACGGGAAAACATATAAGGTTTCCAATATGAAATCGTAGTCCAAATAGATGCAATTAAAGAAATCTAGTGGTTTCTGTAAATTAAAAAACTTTAAAGGATCAATTCTATTTATAGAAGAATGAATCCTTTAAAGTTTAAATCACAATTTATTTGCGATATTTCTTAATTCAAATTTTAGATTTTGAAAGTAATTACAGGTCTTACCGTGTGGTTTACCAAATCTTCACTAATACTTCCGTTGAAAAAGTGTGAAAATCCAGTTCTTCCGTGCGTACACATTCCAATTAAATCGGCATCAACACTACTTGAATAATTTAGAATTCCTTTTTCAACATTTACATCATTATATATATGAGTAGAATAATTTTTGAAATTAGAGTCCTCTAAGAAATCACTCATTATTTTTTCAGCAACAGCTGTTGATTTAAAGCTATTTGGTGTGTTTATCATAACCAAATCTAAATGCGAATTAAATACAGTTGCAAATTCGACTAATTTCGCGAAAGGTTTTTTAATTTCTTCAGAAAAATCAGAAGCGAAAACAATTTTGTCAGCTTTAAAATCGCCAGATTCATTTTTAATAACTAAAACAGGAACATCAGATGTTCGAACAACTTTTTCTGCGTTAGAACCAATGAACATTTCTTCATATCCTGAAGCGCCATGAGATCCCATTACGATTAAATTGACATCATTTTTCTTACTTATTTCCATAATACCATCAAATGCTTTTTCAAATTGGATGATTTCAGAAACGTTAATACCATCCAAAAAATCAGAATCCATTAACTCGTCTAATTTGTCAATTGCCATATCTTTAAAATACATAATCTGTGGAATTGCACTTCCAGCTGAAACTGCATCACTTGCCTGATGAGGCATTTCAAGCATGTGTAGTAGGCAAATTTCGCTATTATTTTTTTTAGCAATTTGTGCGGCAACTCGTAAAGCGTATTCCGCATGTTTTGAAAAATCGGTAGGAACTAGAATTCTTTTCATAATAAAAAGTGTAAAATTAAATAAAATGTAAGGTTTATATTATAGATTAAAGGTAATAATATTTTTTAGATTACACAATGATTTTTGATTTATAAAAAAAACACTATATTTGCATCGTTATTTATTTAATGTATTAGATAATGAGGCACGCATTGCGTGCCTCTTTTTATAAAAGGTATGACATTTAAAGAAAAAGTATGTGGTTTATTAGAAGACGGATTATTAGAAAAGCCAACGCTTTTTTTAATTGACCTAACTATTACCGAAAGTTTCAAAATTATTGTAACTTTAGATGGGGATAATGGTGTAGCTTTGCAAGATTGCATTGATATCAGCCGTTCTATAGACAATAATTTAGACAGAGAAGAACACGATTTTTCGTTGGAAGTTGCTTCCGCTGGAGTTTCTTCGCCATTGAAACACATACGACAATACAAAAAAAACGTTGGAAGAATACTCCAAGTTGAAACAGATAACATAATTATTGAAGCAAAATTAGCAGAAGCTAATGATGATTTTATCGTTATGGAATGGGAGGCAAGAGAGCCTAAAAAAATAGGAAAAGGGAAAGAAACTGTTCAAAAAAGACAGGAAATTCCTTATTCAGAAATAAAAAAAGCAATAGTTATAATAATTTTTTAATAGATAGAGCATGGAAAATTTAGCTTTAATCGATTCGTTTTCAGAGTTTAAAGACGATAAACTTATTGATCGTGTAACGCTAATGGCGATTTTAGAAGATGTGTTTAGAAACGCATTAAAAAAGAAATTTGGATCAGATGATAATTTTGATATTATTATCAATCCAGATAAAGGAGATATGGAAATTTGGCAAAGAAGAGTTATCGTTGCTGACGATGATTTGGATTTAGACCATCTTGAAATTACTTTAACAGAAGCAAGAAAAATTGAACCTGATTTTGAAATCGGAGAAGAAGTTTCAGAAGAAGTAAAATTAGTTGACCTTGGAAGAAGAGCGATTTTGGCTTTGCGTCAAAATTTAATTTCTAAAATTCACGAACACGATAATACAAATCTTTACAAACAATTTAAAGATTTAATTGGCGAAATATATACTGCAGAAGTGCATCACGTGCGACCAAGAGTTGTAATTTTGGTTGATGATGAAGGAAATGAAATTATTTTACCAAAAGAAAAACAAATTCCATCTGACTTTTTCCGTAAGGGAGATAACGTTCGTGGAATTATTGAAAGCGTTGAATTAAAAGGAAACAAACCTCAAATTATTATGTCAAGAACATCTGAATTGTTCTTGGAAAAATTATTTGAACAAGAAATTCCTGAAGTTTTTGACGGTTTAATTATGGTTAAAAAAGTGGTAAGAATTCCAGGCGAAAAAGCAAAAGTAGCTGTGGATTCTTATGACGACAGAATTGACCCAGTTGGTGCCTGTGTTGGGATGAAAGGTTCTCGTATTCACGGAATTGTTCGTGAATTAGGAAACGAAAACATTGATGTTATCAATTATACTGATAATATTCAATTGTTTATCACAAGAGCATTAAGCCCTGCAAAAGTTTCTTCTATTAAAATAAATGAAGAAACAAAAAGAGCAGAAGTATTTTTGAAATTAGAAGAAGTATCAAAAGCCATCGGACGTGGTGGACATAACATCAGATTAGCAGGTCAATTGACGGGTTATGAGTTAGATGTAATTAGAGAAGGAAGCACAATTGAAAATGATGATGATGTTGAATTGACAGAATTTTCAGATGAAATTGAAGCTTGGGTAATTGAAGAATTTGCAAAAATTGGATTGGATACCGCAAGAAGTATTTTAGGACAAAACGTGAATGATTTGGTTAGAAGAACAGACCTAGAAGAGGAAACGATTTTAGATGTAATGAGAATTTTGAAAGAAGAATTTGATAGCTAATTGATTTTTCTTCCAACAACACAAAAAAAAGGTAATAATAAAAAGGTTTTATGTCTGAAGAGAGAGTAATTAGAATAAACAAGGTTTTAAGGGAATTGAATATTTCGTTAGAAAGAGCTGTGGATTATCTTAAGGATAAGGGAATTGCTATTGATGCAAATCCAAACGCAAAAATTTCTGATAAGGAATTCAGTATTCTTCAAAACCAATTTGCAGGCGACAAAGGGAACAAAGAGGCTTCGAAAGAAGTTGGCGAAGAGAAAAGAAAAGAAAAAGAAGCTTTGCGTATCGAAAGAGAGAAAGAAATCGATGACAAACGCAAGCTAGATGAAGAACGCCAAAGACAGCAACAAGAAGTTATTAAGGCTAGAGCTGTTGTTTCTGCGCCAAAGCAAGTTGGGACATTGGATTTAAATCCGAAAAAAGTTGTTCCTGCTCCTGTTAAAGCTGAAGTTTCAACTGAAGTCAAAGCAGATATTCCAAAACCTATTCAAGCCAAAGTTGTTGTTGAAACCAAACCAGAAGTCAAAGAGAAAGCAGTAGTTGAAGCTCCAAAAGCAAAACAAGCTCCTGCTAAAAAAGAAGTTGTAGTAGCTCCGGTTGCAAAAGTAAAAACCCCAAAAGTAGTTGTTGAAATTCCTGTTGAAGATTTTACTACGCAATATCAAAAATTATCGGGTGCTACCTTAACAGGTCAAGTAATTGATTTATCTCAATTCAATAAACCAAAAAAGAAAAAAGAAGAGCCTAAAATTACACCAAACAAACCGGGTGCGCCAGGTGCTGCGGGTGCTAATAATGCTAACAAAAATAAAAGAAAAAGGATTATTACAAAACCAGGTGCTCCAAGACCACCTGCAGTTCCTGGAGTTCCAGGTGCGCCAAATCCTAATAAAATAACTCCTAATGCTGGAGGTGCTGGTGGAGGTTTCAACGCCAACAGAAGTGCAAGACCTGGATTCGTAAAAGGAGCTAGACCTGCAATTGTTGCCAAAGTTGAGCCAACAGAGGAGGAAGTAAAAAATCAAATCCGTGAAACTTTAGAAAAACTACAAGGAAAAGGTGGTAAATCTAAAGCAGCAAAATACAGAAGAGATAAAAGAGATACGCACCGTCAAAAATCGGATGACGAGCAAAGAGCCATTGATGAAGGAAGTAAAACTATAAAAGTTACGGAATTTGTTACTGTTGGTGAAATTGCAATAATGATGGATGTGCCAATTACAAAAGTAATTGGAACGTGTATGTCACTTGGAATAATGGTTACGATGAACCAACGTCTTGATGCAGAAACATTGACAATTGTAGCCGATGAATTTGGATATGAAGTAGAATTCATTACCGTTGACATTGAAGAAGCTATTCAAGTGGTTGCTGATAAAGAAGAAGATTTGGTGTTTAGAGCACCAATTGTAACCGTAATGGGTCACGTCGATCACGGAAAAACTTCATTATTGGATTATATCCGTAAGGAAAATGTTATTGCAGGAGAATCTGGAGGAATTACCCAACATATTGGAGCTTACGGAGTAACATTAGATGATGGACAAAAAATCGCATTTTTAGATACACCAGGTCACGAGGCATTTACTGCAATGCGTGCCCGTGGAGCTCAAGTTACCGATATTGCAATCATTGTAATTGCTGCGGATGACGACATAATGCCACAAACTAAAGAAGCAATTTCTCACGCTCAAGCAGCGAATGTGCCAATCATTTTTGCAATCAATAAAATTGATAAGCCAAATGCTAATGTTGAGAAAATAAAAGAAAAATTAGCAGGCATGAATTTACTTGTTGAAGATTGGGGTGGAAAAATTCAATCGCACGATATTTCTGCAAAAGTAGGAACAGGTGTAAAAGAATTATTAGAAAAAGTTTTGCTTGAAGCAGAAATTTTAGACTTAAAATCCAATCCAAATAAAGCCGCTCAAGGAACTGTTGTTGAAGCATTCTTAGACAAAGGTAAAGGTTACGTTTCTACTATATTAGTACAACACGGAACGTTGAAAGTAGGAGATTATATGCTTGCTGGAAAACACCACGGTAAAATTAAAGCAATGCACGACGAACGTGGAAATATCGTCAAAGAAGCTGGGCCTTCAACACCAGTTTCTGTATTGGGATTGGATGGAGCTGCAACTGCGGGAGATAAATTTAACGTATTTGAAGACGAAAAAGAAGCGAAACAAATTGCTTCCAAACGTTCTCAATTGATGCGTGAACAATCAGTTCGTACGCAACGACACATTACGCTTGACGAAATTGGACGTAGAATTGCATTGGGTCAATTTAAAGAATTGAACATCATCTTGAAAGGGGATGTGGATGGATCTGTTGAAGCATTATCTGATTCGTTCTCTAAATTATCTACAGAAGAAATTCAAATTAATATCATACATAAAGGAGTTGGAGCAATTACAGAAACTGACGTAATGTTGGCTTCTGCATCAGATGCAATTATTATCGGATTTAATGTTCGTCCTGCTGGAAATGCTAGACAATTAGCTGATAAAGAAGAAATTGACATCCGTTATTACTCAATTATTTATGCTGCTATTGACGACTTGAAAGATGCAATGGAAGGAATGTTAGCTCCTGAAATGAAAGAAGAAATTCTTGGAACTGCAGAAATTAGAGAGATTTTCAAAATCTCGAAAGTAGGTTCTATTGCGGGAAGTATGGTAATGGACGGTAAAATTGTTAAAAATGCCAAAATGAGAATCATCAGAGATGGCGTTGTTGTATTTACTGGAGAATTATTAGCATTAAAACGTTTCAAAGACGATGTTAAAGATGTCGCTAAAGGATATGATTGTGGTATTCAAGTTAAAGGATACAACGACATTGAAGAAAGAGATGTTATTGAGTCGTACCACGAAGTCGCTATTAAAAAGAAACTGAAATAAAATTAGTTTATATAAAAAACGTCCCGAGTAATTAGACTGAACCCAAAAGTTTGGACAAATTTATAATTAATTTTGATAATAATGAGCTCGATATTTTATCGGGCTCATTTTGTTTAAATTAGACTTACTTCTGTCGTTATTATAATAGTTTATATATTCT
>CANFVB010000126.1 GCA_947450355.1 Bacteroidota bacterium | reverse complement strand
TCGTCGTAGATCTTTTTAACCTTTTGAAATATAAAATGTTGTACTTTAAATTGTAATAACAAGAAGGAGAATAGCGCAACAGAAACCGCAAAAATCAAACAAAATGCCAATGAAAATGTAAAGAAAAAATAAGTTAAAAAACCAACTAGACTTGTTGAAAAAAAAGTGATTTGTACGGCTGAATTTACAGCAAAACGATATGTTTCTCTTACCTTTTTAGTCATTTATGCTTCAAACTTATAACCAACACCTTTAATAGTTTTAAAGAAATCGTCGCCAATTTTCTCTCTTAATTTTCTAATGTGGACATCAATGGTTCTTCCACCAACAACAACATCATTTCCCCAAACTTTATCTAAAATTTCTTCTCTTTTGAAAACTTTTCCAGGCTTAGAAGCTAATAAATAAAACAACTCAAATTCTTTTCTTGGAAGAACAATTTCGATATCGTCTTTGATTATTTTATATTCTTCGCGATTAATTTCTATTCCACCAACATTTAATGTTTCGGAATTTTGTTCAGTTTCTTTCAATCTTCGCAAAAGCGCTTTGACTTTGCTAACCAATAATTTTGGTTTGATTGGTTTTGTAATATAATCATCTGCACCAGCATCAAATCCTGCTACTTGCGAATAATCTTCACTGCGAGCAGTTAAAAAAGTGATGATAACATTACTCAATTCAGGAATTTTTCTGATATTTTCACAGGCTTCCATACCATCCATTTCTGGCATCATTACATCCATAATAATAAGATGAGGAAGTTCCTTCTTTGCTTTGGCAACAGCTTCTCTTCCATTTGTTGCAGTAGAAATCTGATAGCCTTCTTGTGAAAGATTATAGCCTACAATTTCTAAAATATCCGCTTCATCATCAACTAATAGAATTTTAATATCTTTCTTCTTCATAATGCGAAATTAAATCATTTGTAATTATAAATGTAAATATAAAGCAAAACAAAAATACAATTAACGCTAAATTAATTTAGTGACGATTTGATAACACTAAAAAAACATTTCGTTAACGCATTTAAATTAAATGAAAAAGCCTGCGAAAATAAATTCACAGGCTTTATAAATAGTGTTGAAAACCTTATTTTTTAATAACTCGGAAAGATTTTGAGATTTCTCCTTGTTTAAGAACTAAGATATACATTCCTGATTGGTAATCATTTCCAAATTCTTGGTTGTTTACCTCAGAATAGTTAATCGTACGAGTTTCAATTAATCTACCAGTAACATCGTAAGCATTAAGATTTATATCTTCTGAACTAATGGAAACAAAACTTAATTTGAAACTATTTGCGAATGGATTTGGATATGCTTTCAAAGAAGAATCTACAGTAGTAGAAAAGTTTTCAGTACTTAAATTAGCATCTGTAAAACTTGCTCCAGTTGCAGCAATTGAAGTACTTCCTGGTCTGTAATCCAAACCTGTATATATACTTCCATCAGCAGTGTTATATGGTAATACTAAAATTCCAGCATTTGAAATTGGCGTTGTAAGTCCTGTATTATTTGACGCATTAAACCAAGCCGCAATATCAAAACTTGCATTGTGAGTTCCAGTTGTACTAATTTCAACAATTTTTGATGGCGTAGTTATTCCCGCTAAAATATTGTTTTTAAATACCAATTCATTGTTCACTGCATTTGCTTCAGCAGCTCCTAATAAAGCTGAACCAGAATTATCAATATGAAGTCCTTCTAAATAATCCATGAAAATGGAATTGTAAATTTTCAACTTCGTATTTTTTCTCAAACGAGCCGCTCTTTTGTAAGCTCCTGTTGGCATTGTACCACCATTGGTTAAAGTCGCTCTGTACGTTGGACCTACCATGGTGCAGTTTGAAAAAATTGCAGAAGTAAATGGCGTAGAATTATCTCCTGAAGCATTATTGTCAGATTCAAATCCTTCAGATGTTGACACAGCAGGGTTATCAGCAATGTTTGGATCTCTTACTCCTAAACAAAATTGAACTTTTCCACTAAAACCGTTATCAGTATCAAAATCATCATCTAAACCTCTAAAGGCTACTAAATGTTTGCAATTTACAGCACCACCAAACCATTCGAATGAATCATCATTTGAGTGAGAAACTTGAACATAATCAATTGTCGTTCCAGAACCTACAGCTCCAAAAGTCAATCCATTGATTTCTTGATTTGGACCATAAATATATCCGCCAAATTCTATTCTTACGTATTTTAAAGTTCCAGAATCGTCAGCATCATTTGGTGTTGAACCTCCTCCGAATTCAGTATCTGTACTTGCGGCAATACCTTCGATATTATTAATTCCATTATTTATATTATAGGCTCCTTTTCCTAAAAGGATAACTCCTCCCCAATCGCCTTTTGCTCTTGAACCTGCTGCGTTATCAGATGTAAATACTATTGGACTTGTTGCGGTTCCAATGGCGATAACTTTCGCTCCTTTTGTCACAAATAAACCAGCTCCTGTAGCAGTATGATCGGCACGAATTACAACACCTGCATCAATTGTTAAAGTAGCATTGTTTTTTACATAAATTTGAGATTTCAAATAATACGTGTTTCCAGCTGTCCAATGTGTATCTGTTGTGATACTTGTTGTTACATCAACATTTGGAGTCGGGTAAACTGCATTTTGAGGATCAAAATTAGTCCAATTGTCTGTCCACATTGCTGCTGGAGCAGGAGCAAATGCACCTCGGTAGGTGGTGGATACAAGTTGCGCATTCATAGAAGCTACAACTAAAAAAATCATTGATAAAAAGTAGAACTTTTTCATTGTTATTGTTTTAAATTTGATACGTCAAAATTATAATTGGTATTTAAATAAAAGGTTTCTAATTTGTTATTTTACCAAGAAATTTAGGTTTCTAAATTGTTAAGAACAAATAACTTGAAATAAAAAAGGCTAGAATATTTTCTAGCCTTCAATGAAATTATTTTATATTTTCTTAAAAAGAATAATTAACAGACAGCGAGAATGTAGGTCCAAATTTAGTTCTCCAAACAAGATCGTCAGTATTTGAATCATACCCATTTTTATTTTGAGAATCACCAGTTAATACAGAATTAAAAAAGGCATTAAGTCCTGAAACTGAATTACCAGTAATTGTTTCGTTATTTTGATAAAAAATCAAATCCTGTGCAAGTGCATTTTGAACATTTAATTTTAATTCTAATTTATTTTTCAAAAAGCTTTTAGCTAGTTGTAAATCCAAAAATGTTCTTCCTTTTTCCCAATAAGCAGGAGTTGCGCCTCCAGGAGTTTGGTTTCCATGGATTGCAATTCTGTCACCAATTCTATTCAAATTTACGGAACCAGACCAACCTAATTCTTTATTCAAATATTGCAACCCTGAGTTAAAAACATAAGGCGACTGCCCTTGCAACGGAATGTCTGTTAGTGTTGCAGATGTTACTAAATTTCCAATATCTACTTTTGAACGAATGATTGCTAGATTAGAATATAACGTTAAATCCTCAAGAATTTTTGTGTTTTCAGTTCCAAAAATTGAACTTGCTAAGATTCGGTATTCAATTTCAACACCTCTATTTGTTCCTGATTTTGCATTTTTATATTGATTGGAGTTATTGGCTTGCGCTTGTAATTCAATTGGATTTGTAAATTGCTTATAAAAAGCAGATACTGAAAATAACTGCCCTTTCCCAGGATAAACCTCATATCGTAAATCTGCATTAATAATTTCTGCAATTTTCAAGGATGGATCACCAGAAGTATTGAATTTTGTTGCAGAATCATAAAACAAAAAAGGTGCTAACTCTCTAAATTCTGGACGATTAAGGGTTTTTGAAGCGCTTAATCTAAGGTTCTGTTTTTTGTTCAAACTATAAATAAAATTCACAGAAGGTAAGATATCAAATTGACTATCATTAACAGCAATTGGAACGCCTGCATCTGATTTAGATTCTAAATTTTGCGAATAGTTTTCAAATCTTGCACCCCACACTATTCTTAATTTCTTAATTGAATTGTCAAACATTGCATAAAAAGCATCCAATTTTGAATTTGCGGTATAAGAATCATTTCCTTTTGTACCATCAAACAAGGTTAAACCACTTGAACGAACTCCTAAAATTCCCATATTTGAAGCATTGAAAATAGTTTCATTGGATTGATTTGAGATACTCGACAAAAATGTATTGTTTCCATAATTTACTCCATCAACAATTCCATTAAACTGAACATAGCCTAATTGTCTTGCAGCAAAATTTCTAAATCGAGTTTGGGTAATTCCACCAATTTTTATTTCAGTGGTAAAATCATCTGAGAATTTCAATTTCTTACTCAAATCTATTTTTGTGCTAAAAATATCTTCTTTATTAAGGGACGTGTAAATAGAACCTGGATAATCCGCTCCAACAGAATTAGTAGAAAAATTAGCCGTTGGTTGCGTCATGGTTCCATCATCAAATTTAATGTATAAATAAGAATTCCTTCTTTCGCTTGGAATCTCTCTATTTACTGCACTATATGAACCAACCCAGTTTATTTTTATTTTACTTTCTGGTAAAAAATGTTCTCCACTTAATTGCCCAGTATAAATTTTGTTATTGGTAAAAATTCTCGAAGTTGTATTTATGTATAAAGGATCACTTTCTTGAGTTAAACTTCCATTTCTATCCATCACTCTATTATCAGATGTGATGCTGTATAAATTCTTGAAACTGAATGAAGTATTTGAATCTATTTTTAAAGATAAATTCCCAATTGCCGCAAATAATGTCTGAACACTATAGTTTTGATCTAATTGATTTGAACCCAATTGACCTGGTCCATTTTCGAAAGTTCTTCTATTTGTTTCGTTATAATTATTGGTTTTATTATAAGTAACCGAAGCTAACATTCCTAAACTTTGACTATCATTAATTTTATAATACCTACCCAATGTATATTGCAAACTTGTGTTAGGACTGAACTTTTTTTCATACAAATTCCAATCCGATTGGTACGATTTTGCCAACGAAGCAATTTCTAAATAACTACTTTGAGTATGTGCATTTTGTAATGCTTGAAAGTTTTGAACACTTGGAAATGAAACAGGCAAAGCTTTGGTTCCGTCATCAATTCCAATCCAATCTGATTTTCCTCCAGCGGCATACAATTGCTTTTTCCCTGTGGTGATTGTATTGTATCCAGAACCTATAGAAAGAGATTCAAAATTTTTATCGGGTGTAGCTTTTGTGTTTATCTCAATAATTCCTCCAGCAAATTCTCCTGGTAAATCCGGAGTAGCAGTTTTATAAATTACCAAATTATCAATCATATTTGCTGGAAAAATATCAAACGAAAACGCTTTTCTATCCGGCTCAGTACTTGGCAATGGAGCACCATTTAAATAAGTCGTATTGTAACGGTCATTCAAACCACGGATAATTACAAATTTATTGTCTTGAACACTCGCGCCACTTATTCTTTTTAAAACATCAGAAGTGGTTTTGTCTGGCGTTCTTTTTATTGATTCTGCAGAAATACCATCAGAAACTCTCGCACTATTTTTTTGAACCGATAAAAGTGAAGCTACCGATTCCGCTTTCATCTTTGTTCTTTTTATAACAACTTCATTCAAACTGTTATTTTTCTCTGCCATTGAAACGGTTAAGGAAGTAGTTTCTCCTTTTGTAGTTTCAACATCGGATATAATTTTAGTTTCTAACGTAAAATCAGAAAATTCTAGTTCTTGTTTTCCAACAGGTACATTTCTAATTATAAAATTTCCAGAGGCATCTGATTGTGTTGCCAATTTTGTATTAATCACTTTTACAGTAACACCTGGGATAGATTTACCTGTTGCTTCTTCAATCACAGACCCTTTAATAATTGAGGTTTGAGAATAGATTGAACTTGAAATTAGTAGGATGAAAAAAAAGTAAAAATACTTCGTAGCAATTGCTTTCATTGTATAGATTTAATTAGATGCAAAATTACAGAAGTGCTATTTGCTGAATGTTACTAATTAATTAACAATGCTACCAAATTGTATTTTAAACGTTATTTTAATATTACTTTAATGTTAAGCACGTAATCGAATTGTTATTAGAAATAAATAATATTACTGCTTCTTACAATTAATTCCCCGCTTCATTTTTTGCGTCACGAACCATTTTTTCATTGGCAGTTATAGCAAATTCTACTCGGCGATTTTGAATTCTACCTTCTTTAGTTTCATTTGAAGCAATTGGATCCGCAATTCCTAAACCAATTATTGAAAATCTTGAAAAAGACAATCCTTTATTGGCTAAATAATTTTTCACAGAAGTAGCTCTTTCTTCGGATAATTTTAAATTATATTCCGCCGATCCAGTGCTGTCTGTGTAGCCATAAATCACAATATTAGTATCTGGATAAGTACTGAAAACCTGAATTAATTTGTCTAAATTTAATTTTGCAGTTGATGTCAAAGTAGCTTTATTAGTGTCAAAACGAACTGCATTTTCATTTAAAACCAGTTTAATTCCTTCGCCCACTCGAACGACTTGAGCTCCTGGAAGTGCACTGTCAATTTCTCTTGCCTGCTTGTCCATTTTATT
>CANFVB010000125.1 GCA_947450355.1 Bacteroidota bacterium | reverse complement strand
TTAATGATTTTGTTTTTAAGGACGAAGAAATCTAAACCTGAACTATATAAAGAAGTTTTGCATTTCTTCCTAAAAATAGCAAACAATAAAAAAGCCACGCAATGCGTGGCTTTTAAAATTCTTAGAAATTAATTTCTAATTATTTTTTTGCAGCTGGAGCAGCAGCTTCAGCAGCTGGAGCAGCAGCTTCAGCAGCAGGTGCAACAGCAGTTGTGTCAGCAACTACAGCAGTAGTGTCAACAGCAGGAGCTTCAACAGCAGGAGCTTCTACTGGAGCTTCTTCAGCTTTTTTACAAGAAACAGTTGCTAAAACAGCAACAAATGCTAAACTTAAAAGTACTTTTTTCATCTTACTTAATTATAAAAGGTTAATTATTAATTCGGAGCAAAGATATAAATTTTTTAATATGTAAAAATTATTTTTTAATTTTTTTTCAAAAAAAGAATTCTTTGCAACTGTTAAATTATTTAACAATTACTGTGCCACAAATTGAAAACCGTAAAAAAAAGTTAAAAATTCTTTATTTTAACGGTAATCAGCATTCATTTCACCTTGAAAACCTTGTTTTTCAACGCTTTACTTTTTTAGGATGTACTAATTTTAATTCTTCAATCAAGTTATTTGCACCCGCATATTTATCAATTATGAATAAAACATAGCGAATATCAACCATAACATTTCTACAAATGCTCGGATCGTAGTAAATATCACTCATTGTTCCTTCCCAAACTCTATCAAAATTCAACCCAATTAGGTTTCCATAAGCATCAATTGCAGGACTACCAGAATTTCCACCAGTAGTATGATTGGTTCCTATAAAACAAACTGGCATTTTTCCGTTTTCACCATATTGACCGTAATCCTTCTTTTTATATAAGTCAATCAGCTTTGCAGGAACATCAAATTCATAATCCCCAGGAATGTATTTTTCCATCACACCATCTAAATAAGTTACGGGTGTATATAAGGTAGCGTCTTTTGGAGCATATCCTTTCACTTTTCCATAAGTAACTCTCAAAGTACTATTGGCATCAGGGAAAATCCGTGCATCTTTATTTAATTCCAATTGCGCTTTCATATACGTGCGTTGCAAAGCGGTAATTCTCAAATTGATTTCGTCATATTTAGGAGCAACATCTTTCAGATATTTATCAGCCATATTTTTAATTAAAAGAAACCCTTTATCCGCATTTAAGTTGGCTAAAACAGTTTTTGTATCGCCAGAAAGTAATGCTTTAAGCCCTTCATAATCAACGAATTTAGATTGCCCGTAAATTTCTGTTGCTAAATCCGCTGCATTTAAATTCGATAAATTGGAAGGCATAAATTCCTTTGGTGCTTTTGTTGAATATAAATCAATCAATTGCTCAAATACCTTTTTATCTACATTTGGATTGAAATCTTTATAGAAATCGCCCAAACCACTCACTAAATTATTTTTTCTATCGGTAAAAGCTTGTTCCCCTTTGGTATTGTAAACTTGCTCTAGTTGATATAATTTATAACCAACGCTCAACAATTCTGTATTTCTTAAAGCAACTTCCGAAAAATAATCTCTTGCCAAAGCATAAGGTGCAATTTCATTATAATTTTTTTCAAAATCAGAAAGTAAATTTCCGTATTCCGATTGTTTTCCAGCTTTTACAACTTTTTCCTGAAATGCAATTTCTTGTTTTCTTTTGATGGCAACAGCATCCGATTTTTTCAACCCTTGAGTTTCCCCAATCCATTTCTTCCAATAATTGGCAATACTTGCATATTTAGAAGCATATTGAATTTTGATTGCATTGTCTTTTCGCATAAATCCATCGGCAACTTTCAAGGCGTGATCCCGAATTTCGATTTTTGCAGGATTCAATTCGTTTACAATTTGAGCAATCGCAACAGCAGGTAAATACTCATTTGTTTTTCCTGGATAACCAAAAACCAACGTGAAATCGTCTTCTTTTACACCATCTAATGAAACAGGTAAAAAGTGTTTTGGAGTATAAGGAACGTTATCTTTTGAATAATTTGCAGGACGATTATTTTTATCGGCATAGATTCTAAACAAGGAGAAATCCCCAGTATGTCTCGGCCAAACCCAGTTATCAGTATCAGAACCAAATTTTCCAATTGCTGATGGTGGTGCGCCAACCAATCGAATATCTTTGAATGTTTCCGTTAAAAAAAGCATATATTGATTGCCTTCATAAAACGTTCTGATTTTGTTTTCTTGCCAACTTTCCTTTGGTAATGAAGCGCTCAAAGCAGTTATATTGTCTTGAATTTTCTTTTGTTTTTCTGATTCAGAAGTCAAATTTGCGGTTCCTTCCAAAACTTTGGTAGTTACATCTTCAATTTTCACGATGAAAGTCACCACCATTCCTTCATTTGGCAATTCTTCTTCCATTTTATACGCCCAAAAACCATTGGTTAAATAATCGTGTTCTACAGACGAATGATTTTGAATAGCATCAAATCCGCAGTGATGATTCGTTAATAACAAACCTTTCGGCGAAATTACTTCCGATGTACAACCACCATTAAAATGTGGAACGGCATCTTTTAAACTCGATTTATTTACTGAATAAATATCTGCGGCTGACATTTTCATCCCCAAATTTTTCATCTCTTTTTCGTTCATTCCTTGCAATAAAGAAGGAATCCACATTCCGCCTTGTTGCGCTTGAATTTGAACAACAAATAATAATAGGATTAATTTTAAATGTTTCATTTTTTAGTTTTTAATTTATTTAGATTGTTTTTTTAGGGGCAATATGGTTCATTATAATTTCGGTTGCATTTTTATTCATTTCCACGAAAGTGCTGCAAATATGACCTTTTTCAAACCGAACATCCTGATTTTGAATTAAATTATCAAAAGTTTCATTCAATTCTTCTTGCGTTGAAATAGAAATACAACCTTCCACATTTACCAATGCCGTAGCTTCTGGAAAATGCGAATAATTCGATCCAATAACAATTGGAACACCAAAAGTCGCTGGTTCTAATATATTATGAACGCCAGGATTTCCAAAACCACCGCCAACATAAGCGATATCGGCATAACTGTAAATCTTAGTCAAAATTCCAATAGTATCAATAATGAAAACATCAAAATGTGCTAAATTTATAGGATTTGAACTCGTAAAATCAACCTCTGAAAACAAGATTGTTTTTTTAGAAATACTGTTCTTCAAAGCTTGAATTTGCTCTGTTTTGATATTGTGTGGTGCGATAATAAACTTAACATTTTCAGCAGTATTTATATACGAAACCAGCAATGATTCGTCTTTTGGCCAAGAACTTCCAACAACAATTGTCAACGAATTATTCTTGAATTCCTCGATAAATTCTAAGGAATTATCTCGGTTTAAAATTGACGCAACTCTATCAAAACGGGTGTCGCCAGAAACAGTTACATTCGATTTTCCAAGTTGCAATAAAAGGTCTTTTGATTTTGAATTTTGTACAAAAAAATGTTCAAAAGCATTCAGCGCATTTCTATAAAAACCACCATACCATTTGAAAAATAATTGGTCTTCTCTAAAAATTCCTGAAATTAAATAGGTTGGTGTTTCCCGATTTTTCAATGCATTCAAATAATTTGGCCAATATTCATATTTTATGAAAAAAGCCATATCTGGTCGGACAATTTCCATAAATTTTTCTACGTTAGATTTCGTGTCCAACGGCAAATAAACCGTCACATCTGCAATCGTGTTGTTTTTACGAACTTCATAACCAGAAGGCGAAAAAAATGTCAGCACAATCAAATGGTTCGGAAACCTACTTTTCATCCGTTCCATAACGGGCAAACCTTGTTCGTATTCGCCTAAAGAAGCGGCGTGAAACCAAATCGTCTTGTCGTAAGCCTTGATTTTATTGGATAATACTTTGTAAACGGACTTTCTTCCATCAACAAAAAGTTTTATTTTTGGGTTGAAAAGTGCTGCGATTTTCAAAATAAAATCAGCAAAAACCACTATTAAATTATATATAAATAACATAGATTGTAATTTGTGGGGCTAAAATACATCACTTTATAGAATTTTCATTGCTATAACTCATTAAATAACTATTTTTGTAATTCGTTTCGAGAAAATTTGCTTTTTTGAGTAACTTTTGACTTCAAACGTATCAACATTATAACCTATTTTATTGATGAAAAAAATCCAAATGGTTGACCTGAAAGGGCAATATGAAGCTATTAAAGAAACTGTAAATAATTCTATTCAAGAAGTTTTAGATACCAATACTTATATTAATGGACCTCAAGTTCAGCAATTTCAAAAAAAATTAGAAGAATATCTTGACGTAAAACACGTAATTCCTTGCGCCAATGGAACCGATGCGTTGCAAATTGCAATGATGGGTTTGGATTTAAAACCTGGTGACGAGGTAATTACTGCCGATTTTACGTTTGCAGCAACCGTTGAAGTAATTGCTTTATTGCAACTGACGCCCGTTTTAGTCGATGTGGATTTGGTGAATATGAACATTTCAATTGATGCCATTAAAAAAGCAATTACGCCAAAAACGAAAGCCATTGTTCCCGTGCATTTGTTCGGTCGCGCCGCCAATATGGAAGCGATTATGCGCATTGCAAAAGAATTTAATTTATATGTAATTGAAGATAATGCCCAAGCAATTGGTGCAAATTGCAAGTTTTCTGATGGCAAAAAAATGAAAGCCGGAACGATTGGACACGTAGGATCAACTTCCTTTTTTCCTTCCAAAAATTTAGGTTGTTATGGAGATGGAGGAGCGATTTTCACCAATGACGATGCTTTGGCACACAAACTTCGTGGAATTGTAAATCACGGAATGTACGTTCGGTACCATCACGATGTTGTGGGCGTAAATTCCCGTTTAGACAGTATTCAAGCAGCGGTTTTGAACGCAAAATTGCCTTTATTAAATCAATATAATGCGGCACGTCAAAATGCGGCACGCAAGTATTCTGCAGCTTTTGAAGGACATAAAAATATTGTGGCACCAAGCATTTGCGACATTTGCGATTGCCACGTTTTTCACCAATATACCCTAAGAATCATCGACGGCGACAGAGATGGATTGATGCAACATTTG
Organism: Bacteroidota bacterium; assembly: GCA_947450355.1. Lineage (GTDB taxonomy): Bacteria > Bacteroidota > Bacteroidia > Flavobacteriales > Flavobacteriaceae > Flavobacterium. The sequence goes on along the minus strand of CANFVB010000125.1, from coordinate 1,523 downwards.
CTTGACAAAGCCATTCCTTGCGCCATTTATTACCCAATTCCGTTGCATTCTCAAAAGGCATATTTGGATTCAAGATACAAAGAAGAAGATTTTCCAGTGACGAATCAGTTGGTAAAAGAAGTGATTTCTTTGCCAATGCACACCGAATTGGACGACGAACAAATCAAGTTTATAACAGATTCAGTTTTGGAATTTTTTAAATAATTTTTTTTAGGAGCTATTTCCTGCTTTTCGTTGCAATCTTTTTTGTTTTTAAAGAAAAAACAAAAAAGGATTTCCACTTCAATCAGGGCTAAAGCCGGTAACAACCAAATAATGACAGTATGAAAATTTTAGTAACAGGAGGTTTAGGATTTATTGGTTCTCACACCGTTGTAGAGCTACAAAGCGAAGGTTTTGAAGTAGTAATTGTTGACAATCTTTCCAATTCTTCGGAAGAGGTGTTAAAAGGAATTGTTGCTATTTCTGGTAAAATGCCTCTTTATGAAAAATTGGACTTACGAGAAAAAGCGACAGTACAAAATTTCTTTAAAAAGCACAATGATATTGCGGGTGTTATTCACTTTGCAGCTTCAAAAGCAGTTGGAGAAAGTGTCGAAAATCCGTTGTTATATTATGAAAATAATATCAATACGTTGGTTTACTTACTTCAAGAATTACAACAAAAACAAGACGCTAATTTGATTTTCAGTTCTTCTTGTACGGTTTATGGTCAAGCCGAAAAAATGCCAATTACAGAAGATGCGTCCATACAAGTGGCGATGTCGCCCTATGGAAATACCAAGCAAATTGGTGAAGAAATCATAACCGATGTTACGAAAGTTACGAATATCAATGCGATTTTGTTGCGTTATTTTAACCCAATTGGAGCACATCCAACAGCCGAAATCGGAGAATTGCCAATTGGAGTTCCACAAAATTTAGTGCCGTTTATTACGCAAACAGGTTTTGGATTACGCAAAGAATTATCCGTTTACGGTGACGATTATCCTACACCTGACGGAACCGCTGTTCGGGATTATATTCACGTGGTAGATTTGGCGAAAGCCCACGTAATTGCAATGCAACGCTTGTTAAACAAGAAAAATTTAGCAAAAGTAGAAATATTTAATCTTGGAACTGGAACAGGAAGTTCGGTTTTGGAAGTGATAAACGCATTCGAAAAAGTAAGCGGTCAAAAATTGCCTTACAAAATTGTTGATAGGCGAGAAGGCGATATCACATCGGCGTATGCCAACACGGACAAAGCCAACAATGTTTTGGGTTGGAAAGCCAAATCAACATTAGAAGAAGCAATGGCAAGCGCTTGGAAATGGGAACAAAAAATCCGTTCCTAAGAACTTCATTTAAGAATATATAAATCCCAAAATAGTCTTTTTTAGACTGCCCCCAAAAAGTTAGACACTATTTGGGGGTATTTTTATGGAAAGAAAAGTAAAGTATGATTATGCGTTTAAACTTGAATGTGTAAAATTAGTTTTAGAAAAGCATTATTCTTGCAACTATGCTTCAATAGAAAAAGG
>CANFVB010000124.1 GCA_947450355.1 Bacteroidota bacterium | reverse complement strand
TTGGGTATCTTCTACAACCAAATCTTTTTCTGTCAATTGAAAATCTTCAACCCCATTATTAATTTGAGCATTTCGCAAACTTTCCGTCAAAGAAATTTGTTCTAATCCATCTCCAAAATGAAATTCTCGCAATTCTCCAGTATGCTCGTTGCCATTTCCTGTATGTTTTGTTTTGTGATTTCCATTACCAGAACGCTTTAAATTACCGAAAATTTGGTCTAAGGCTTGTTGGCGAATCGCCCGCTCCGTTTTGGCAGTAATACCAGTACCCGACGAACCATCTTCTTTTAGTTCTTCTCGAATGTACCCTTTTTTCTTTAAATCTTCAATAAAATCATCAATCGTATAGCTTGAATCGGTTAGTTTGTATTCATTATCCAATTCCCGCAACCAGTCAATTGCCTCATCAAAATCGCCTGAAGTATGAGTTATTAGCTCTTTAAATACTTCAAAAAGTTTATCAAATGGCGATTGGAATGGTGCTTCATATTGCTTAAAATAAAAACCCTTTCTAAATACATTTTTCATAAAAATAAAATTAATATTTTTTATATTTAATGGAACAAAACGAGTACTAATTTTTAGTTAAAGTATTTTAACAAAATTAATTAATACAAATATATTTTTCATAAATTTGAAAAATATTACACCAATTATGATTGAATTTATAGAATATTTTTGTGCCCTTTTAATCGGGCTTTTATTAGGTTTAACAGGCGGTGGAGGCTCTATATTGACTGTTCCTGTTTTGGTATATATTTTAAATTTCAATCCAATTATAGCCTCAGCCTATTCCCTTTTTATTGTTGGAATGACCTCTTCATTTGGCACACTTATCAATTTAAAAAAAGGAAATGTAGTTTTAAAAACAGGGTTGTTATTTGCATTACCATCACTTATTTCCGTTTATATAACTCGTAAATACATTGTTCATTCAATTCCAGAAGTGTTTTTCGAAAACAGTACATTTATTATAACAAAAAACGTCTTCTTGATGGTTTTGTTTGCAGTTGTAATGTTTTTTGCAGCGCTTTCAATGCTTAAAACGCCAAAAACAATCGACAAAGTTGCAATAGAAAAAGAACAAAATTTATTCCTTATTATAGTACAGATTTTTTGCGTAGGAATTTTAATAGGACTTATTGGAGCTGGCGGTGGTTTTTTGATAATTCCTGCTTTGTTTCATTTTGCTAAATTACCAATTAAGAAAGCTATTGGAACCTCATTATTTATAATTGCAACCAATTCTTTAATAGGATTTTCTGGTGATGTTCAAAACATAAATGTTGATTGGAATTTCCTGTTTCGCTTTGCTGCTGTTGCAATGTTTGGTATCTTTGTAGGGATTTATTTGGGTAAATATTTCAATGAAAAAAGCCTAAAAAAAATATTTGGATGGTTTGTTCTAATTATGGCTGTTTTCATTTTAACCAAAGAACTTATTTTCTAATTTCAATTTCAAAATCATTTATTTAAACAATACTATCTAATTCTAATCCGATGAAAATTCAACAAATTTACACAGGCTGTATTGCACAAGCTGCTTATTATATTGAAAATAAAGGCGAAGTTGCTATTTTTGATCCATTAAGAGAAGTGCAACCTTATATTGATAAGGCATTAGCAGATCATGCTAAAATTAAATATATTTTTGAAACGCATTTCCACGCTGATTTTGTTTCGGGACATCTTGATTTGGCTAAAAAAACAGGCGGTCAAATTGTTTTTGGACCAACAGCAAAACCTGAATTTGATGCTATCGTTGCAACAGATAATCAAGAGTTTAAAGTTGGCGATTATACCATAAAGACAATTCACACGCCAGGTCATACGATGGAAAGCACTTGTTATTTACTTATCGATGAAAATGGGAAAGAACACGGAATAATCACGGGAGATACTTTATTCATTGGTGATGTTGGTCGTCCAGATCTAGCGCAATCATTAGTTAAAGATTTGACGCAAGAAAAATTAGCCTCTTATTTATATGATTCTTTGCGCAATAAAATTATGCCATTATCGGATGATTTAATCGTGTATCCAAGTCACGGTGCGGGAAGTGCTTGCGGAAAAAATATGAGCAAGGAAACCACTGACACTTTGGGAAACCAAAAGAAAACGAATTATGCTTTACGGGCAAATATGACTCGTGAAGAATTTACTGCTGAAGTTTTGGACGGATTGGGGCTGCCTCCCGCCTACTTTCCTCAAAATGTAATGATGAATATTCAAGGTTATGAAAGTTTGGATTCGGTTATAGAAAAATCGAAAAAACCTTTAAAAGCGTCTGAATTTAATGCTTTAGCAAATGAAACCGATGCTGTTATTTTAGATGTTCGTCACGAAAATGATTTCGTAAAAAGTCACATTCCACGTTCTATATTTATTGGAATTCAAGGAAATTTTGCTCCTTGGGTTGGTTCCTTAATTATGAATACCAAGCAGCCTTTACTTTTAATTACTCCTGAAGGAATGGAACAGGAAACAATAACTCGCCTTTCAAGAGTGGGATTTGATAATGTTTTAGGTTATCTTGACGGTGGAATTTCGGCTTGGAAAAATTCAGGTTTTGAAACGGATAGTATAAATTCAATCACGCCTGAACAGTTTGCTGCAGAATTATCGGCTCAAAATATTGTTGTAGATGCAAGAAAACCAAGTGAGTTTGAAGCCGAACACATTGAAAACGCTATAAATCTTCCATTAGATACTATAAACTCCCATTTAGATTTAGTTCCTAAAAACGAAGATTTTTATTTGCATTGCGCAGGTGGTTATCGTTCGGTTATTATGGCTTCAATATTAAAATCTCGTGGATTCCATAATTTGATAAATGTAGAAAAAGGCATTAGCGGAATTAGAACTACTTCTGTTCCGATGACTCATTTTGTATGTCCTTCAACATTAAAATAGACAAATTACAAACTATAACAAAAAATTAAGTTTCTAAAAACAAAATTCAAAACTTTTTTTAAATACTTTTGCATTCGTAAATCAAAAACAAATTAAAATGAAAAGATTATTATTATTACTAACTGTTTCTGCAGTTTTGTTTTCATGTAATAAAGCAGGACAAAATGAATACATCATTTCTGGAACTGTAAAAGGTGTAGCAGATGGTAAAACTGTAGTTCTTGAAAAACAAGATGAAACAGGTCAGTTGAAACCAATTGACACCGTTAAAATCAAAGATGGTAAATTTACAATTAAAGGTTCTGCAAAAGAGCCAGAAATAATGTTGTTACAAGTTGAAGCTTTGCAAGGTAAAGTTCCTTTTATTCTTGAAAACGGTGATATTGAGGTAATTGTAGATAAAGATAGTATTCAAAAATCTAAACTTTCTGGAACATTTAACAATGATGTTTTCTCAAAATTCAATGTTGATGTTGTAAAATTCCAAAAAGATTCACAGAAAAAAATGATGGCTTTTCAAAATGCTAATATGGCAAAAATGAAAGCTGCACAAGAAGCGAAAGATACTGTTACCATCAATAAATTGATGAAAGAGTACCAAGTGATTCAAAAAGCTGGAATGGATTTTTATGTAAAATTTGCTGAATCAAATCCAAAAGCATTAATTTCTGCTTTGATTGTTGACAGTATGTTAAACGATCCAAGTGTAGATTTAGCAAGAGCTAAAAAGATATTTGCAAGTTTTAGCCCTGAATTAAAAAAATACAAACCAGGAAAATCTATCCAAACTAAATTAGACAAAATAGCAAAACCAGTTGCTGCTGCTGCGGAAGTTGGAACTATTGCACCTGATTTTTCTGCTCCAAATCCTGATGGAAAATCAATTTCATTAAAAGAATCTTTGGGAAAAGTAACTATTATCGATTTCTGGGCATCTTGGTGTAATCCATGTCGTGCCGAAAATCCAAATGTTGTAGCTATTTATAATGAGTTTCATGCAAAAGGTTTGAACATTATCAGTATATCTTTAGATAAAGATGCCAATAAATGGAAAGAAGCTATTGCAAAAGATAAATTGACTTGGAATCAAGTTTCAAATTTAAAAGATTTTCAAGATCCAATTGCAATAACATACGGTGTAAATGCAATTCCTTCTACTTATATATTAGATGCTAAAGGAACTATCATTGCAAAAGATTTGCGTGGAGCTGAATTAAAAGCTAAAATTTCATCACTTTTAGCGGCTATATAGTCACTCAAAACACACAAAATTTAAAATCTCCCTCGTGGAGATTTTTTTATTTAATTCAATACCAACATGTTAAAAATACTCTTGAAATTTAGTTCTAAATAAGTTTGGAAAGCTGAAAAGTGTTGCTATATTTGCAACCGCTTGACAGGGATAGATTACTATTCTTGAACCTTTGGGGAGATACTCAAGCGGCCAACGAGGGCAGACTGTAAATCTGCTGTGTGAACTTCGCAGGTTCGAATCCTGCTCTCCCCACAATAAACCCGAGCAAATGTTCGGGTTTTTTATTTAATCACGTTTACTCCAATAAAAAACTTACATTTACGGTTGCCGTAATATTAATTTCACCAATTGCTAGGGTTTCTCTTGGGGTTTCTCCTTGATCCATCATCATCGTTTTCATCGCATACATTGGTTGCGGATAATAATTTTGGGTGTTATCAGTAATTGTAATCGCTTTTCCCACTTTTTGTCCCAAAACAGACACATAATCTTCGGCTTTTGATTTTGCCTCTTTCATAGCTAATTTTCTTGCTTCCGATTGGTATTCTGTCAATTTTGAAGTTTTAAATTCTACTGAATTAATTCGATTTATTCCAGCATCTACAAGGCCTTCCATCAAAGCATCGTATTGTGAAATGTTCTTTAAAAGAATTTCAATGGTTTGCGTTGCATTGTAATTGCGCTTTTTCTTTTCGTAATCATATTGCGGGTTCAAAGAAATACTTTGGGTTTGAACATCGCTTTTTGGAACTTTAAATTTTGTAATAAACTGAAGAACTTTTTCAATTGTAGCGTCATTTTGTTTTTTTACATCTGTGGCATTCGTTCCTTTAGTTTCAACTGCAATTGAAATAAAAACCTGATCAGGAACTGCTTTAATTTCCCCTTCGCCTGAAACAGAAATTTGAGGAACAAGCTTTAGTTCTTGCGCTTGAGAAGCAACAGAACAAAAGAAAATCATAATTAAAAATGCTTTTTTCATAGTGTAAAAATTTTAAGGTTTTTCTTATTTAATTTCAAATGTTATGCCAATTATAACTTTCCTAATTTTGCTAAAACAAATAGCAATACAATTGGAATTGCCAACAAAATAACCATTCCAAGATTATCAGTAAACATATGAGGTTCTTTCAACAAAGTAATCAAATAACCGCCAATTGCGCCCCCAAAATGAGCCGTGTGCCCGATATTGTCTCGCTTAGCTTTCATTCCATAAATAGAATACAATAAATAACCAATTCCAAAAATATAGGCAGGAATAGGAATTGGTATAAAAAATAAAAACAAATCCATATCGGGTTGCAACAAAATCGCAGAATACAAAACACCAGTTACTGCTCCCGAAGCTCCAATGGCGCGATAGGAATAATCATTGGCATGGAAAAACAACGTGAGTAAACTACCAAAAACTAAACTTCCTAAATAGATTAATCCAAAAGAAAAATCACCTAAATAGCCATAAACAACTGGTGCAAAAAAGTATAAAGTCAGCATGTTAAATGCCAAATGACCAATGTCTGCATGCAGAAATGCCGAAGAAATCATACGGATTTGCTCACCTGCGCGAATGCTGCCAATATGAAATTCATATTTTCTAAAAAAAGCGGTGTCTTCAAAACCCTTGAAACTAACAATGATATTTAGGACAATAATGACAATTAATAGTGCATTCATCTTTATAAATTTATATTCAACTGTAAAAGTAAAGATACTTTCGTTAGCTTTTGTAAATCAAGTTCGTCAAAATAGTATTTAAATGTATATTTGCATTAAAATTTCAATAATGCAGTTTTTACTTTATATTTTACTCTATCCGATTTTATGGTGTATTTCCATGCTTCCTTTTCGGATGTTATATATTGTTTCCGATGGTGTTTATGTGTTAACCTACTATATTATTGGTTACAGAAAAAAAACAGTTCGCGAAAATTTGGCATTGGCCTTACCACATCTTTCAGAAAAAGAACGTTTGGTTATCGAAAAAAAATCTTTTCGTCACATGTGTGATGTATTTTTAGAAATGATAAAAACATTGACAATTTCTAAAAGCGAAATGGACAAACGTTATGTTTTTAACAACCTTAAAGTATATTCAGATTTAGAAAAAAAAGGAAAAAGCATCGCTTTATTATGTGCACATTATGCAAGTTATGAGTGGGCTGTTTCGATGAATCGCAAAATCACTTTTGAAGGATATGCCGTTTATAAAAAAATAAACAACCGCTATTTCGATAAATTAGTTCGTGATATTCGTTCTAAATTTAAAGCTACTTTAATTACTACAAAAGAAACTATTCCTGTAATGGCAACCAATTTCAGAAACAAAAAACTTGGCGTTTACGGTTTAGTTAGTGATCAATCTCCAAAATTAGGAACTTTTTTTCATTGGAATACATTCATGGGAATTGAAGTACCAATTCATACAGGCGGTGAAATGCTTGCCAAAAAATACGATATGAATGTGATTTTCCTAAGAACTAAAAAAGTAAAAAGAGGGTATTACGAAGCCAC
>CANFVB010000123.1 GCA_947450355.1 Bacteroidota bacterium | reverse complement strand
TTCTGTAATCAACCCGTGAATTACAATGAAATTTTCAGTCAAAGTATAGATGTCCGTTGATAAAATTAATTTATCTGTTGGTCTTGTTGCTATGAATTTTTTAATTTTATCAATCAATACTGTGTTATTCTTCTCGTCATTATAAGCAATTTTGAATAAAATTTTCCAAGATTTAGCAGCAACTGCATAGAATTTTAACCCTTCTAAATAAGGAACGTCTTTTCCCAAAAGCGCTTCTGCCTTTTTCCCTTCCTCACTATTTGGATAATTCAATGCCACAAAATTCAATGCTTTTTTGAATTCAATAATTCCTTTTAATTTTCCAGTAGTATTTGCCTTCAATAATTCAAATTTTGAAAGTAATTCTTCCCCTGTGAATTGATCAACCGCTTTTTCTAATTCTGAATTGACTGTTCTATAATCTCCAGATTCATATAATTTATACAATTTATTATAAACTACATCTGGGGAGTCAATTCCTGCAATTTCAGGATTTGTATTTCCCAGAATTTGTGCATATCTCGAATTTGGATATTGATTAATAATTCTTTCCTTCATTGCTAAAGCCTTTGCTTTATTGATAATTTCGTATATCTTAAATAAATTATACAAAGACGGAAGCACCAATCGATCTTCGGGATTATTCTTTAAAAGTTGCTCTAATTTATTAGCTGCCAACTGATATTCCTTGAATTTTTCTTTATAAATAGTACCTAATTGAAAATAAGCAAAGTTGCGTTCTTTGGCAATACTATCAAGAATAATTTTATCTTTTGGAATGCCTTTCAGATAAAATTCGGCGGTATATTTTTCTTCTACTTTATTTTCTTTTTCTTTTTCAAATCCTACTTTATCCTCTTTACTATCAGCAATTTCTGTGGATTCTATATTTCCTTTTTCTGAAGACAATCTCCAATTGTTTTTATACGCTCTACTTCCCCATATTTTCTTAAACTGAAGTTTGCCATAAGCAACAGATTTTTGATTATAAAAATAAAAATCACTTTCTTTTCCTGTATTCACCACTGCTTGCATTGCGCCAGGCGGCATGTTTTCCGGTTTCTGTCCAGATGCAGTTTTTGAATCGGCTCCGCCCAATCCCGAAGAATCATTCGCATTGCTATTAGGATTATTTTTTTCTTTTTCTAATGCCGCTGCGGCCAAAACTTTTTTAAGTTCATCCTCTTTTTTAAGCTTTACAATATACTTTTCATAATAGGCAACCCTTTCCGATTCTGACAGCCCTACAACATTCAAAATACTGTCATTTCGAGTTGCAATTCCTTCGTATTTAATAACGTCAACTAAGTTTTCTCGTTTCTTTTTTATGAATTTATGTTCCCGAGATCTTGCATTTAATTGTACTAAAGTACTGTCATAATATTTTCCTGCCATTGGATATTTTGCAGCGTTGAAATAAATATCAGCTAAATTTCTATAATTAGAAGCAATAGTATAAGTATCGTTGGTTTTAACTTTTAATGATTTATTGTATTCTTTTTTAGCGCTTTCAAACTTCTTGTTTTTATCATAATATAGCGCCATTTGATGGTGAAGTACGTCTAAAAAAGGTCTGTTTTCTCTATCTTTCAATAGTTTATTGAATTTGATTAGGAAAGAAATAGAGTCAATATTTTCAAATCCTGAAAGTTGTGCTTGTTTTGCTTGTGCATGAATTATATATTGTCTCGGTGATTTTCGTTTCATATCAATAACCGATTGATAGGCAACGAAAGCACTGTCTTTATAACCTAAATCTTCATAGAGTTGTGCCAAAATAAAACGATATCTTGCTTTTTCTTCTTTTGATTTTGTGAATGTAGTAGCCAGTTTTAGTTTTGCAATGGCACTATCTTTTTGCCCTAAATTCAAAAAAGCTTGAGAAATTGTAGCATTAGCATCAGCAAAAACTTGGTTTTTTAGTTTTATATCTTTTAATATTACCTGCATGTTTTTGAGTGCCAGCGCATCATTTTCTAGACGCATATTGGTTTTTTCTCTCCAAATTCTAGCTTCGTGTATTTTGTCGCTGCTAGGAGATTTGTATAAAATATAATTGAACGCCTCTAAAGCTGGAATGAATCGCTGGTCGTAATACCTAGTTTTTCCTAACAAAAGATAGGCTTCATCCATTTGTGGATTTTTTTCTGAACCTCCAATATTCATCGAATGTTTTTGAATGGCTTTAGTTGCTTTGGTTTCAGCACGTTCAAAATTAGCATTTTTGGTTTCTCCAGGTTTCAGCTCGTCTTTGTTAACTTGCATTCTTTCGATGGGCAAATTCTCCCAAAAATTATCTTTATAAGTTCCTTTAAGTTCAATTATTCCTTTATCTAATGCTATTTGCCCATTGTACAAAATATTATCTTTTGTGCTTAAGGCGTGGATATTTCTGGAAAAAAAAGTATCCTTTTTGGTAGAACAAGCTATCAAAAAAAGAAGGAATCCTAGTGCGAACGCATATTTTAGTATGTTGTTTTTCAATGTAAAACGGTTTTATTCTTAAACTAATAAATACTAATTTTAGTATATAACTCGTAAAAATACATTTCTTTTTGATACTATAAAAGGTTCCAACCTTTTTTTGGATAACAAATCGTGTTTGTTGGAAGAATTACATAAGGAATCACGTCGCCTTACTTATATTTTAATTGAAGTTCAAATAATTTCAATAGTTCCAATAGACATCAATATTAAAAGGATGTCTTTCGTTTCAAATCCCTACCAAGTTCTGCGCCCTTTCGCTTGCCGTGGGGTTACTCCCTAAAAATAATATTTACAAAAAACATTTCAACTTTATTGCTACTCCTTTATGCCATTCGTTTTAAACAATACTATTAAAATAAATAACCATTTTAAACAAAATAAAGTTTACATTTACAGAATACAAATTCGTTGTAGCGAACAATAACAAAGATTCCTAAGCGATTGTTCACACCAGCAAAAAAACCGCTTTGCCACGATTATTCCCTCAAAAAAATTACGCAACATTTGCGATAAAATGAAAACATGTTTGTTTTTTGCAAATTAATAATACAAAACTGAAGTTGAGCAAAAACATCTAATGGTTAGATGTACTCAGTTGTAATAGAAAAGTAAACGTAGCCAATAACTGCCGTTTGACGGTAATAGTACCAAAAATTGCAAACAAAAAGATTAAAAATGTAACAAGATATCTTATGAAAAATATAATTGGTTTGTTTTTTAGTCTAGCGGTTATTCTAAATATTATTTCTTGCTCAAAAGAGGAAATAAAAGAAGACCCTGGAATTCCAACAGAATTAAAAGGACATGTGTCCGATAATATAAGAGGAATTAATATAACTGGATACAAAATAGTTTTTGTTAAAAGTTGGAGTAGCTGTAGCAACTGGGCTTGTGGACTAACTCTTCAAGAAATAGCAACTGCATACACCGATAGTAATGGAGATTATTCCATAAAATTCAATCATAAATTAAATGCAGGTGAATTGTATGGCATTTCAGAACAGTATTATGGATTTCCATATTATCCCGAATATTTGCCGAGTACAACTAGTGGTGGAATAAAAGCTGGACAAATAAATATAATAAATATTAATGCATGGAAACCAATAACATTACGATTGAATCTAAACATAACAAACAATATAGTAGCACCATTAAACGTAAGGAATCAAATTGGAAATAGTAATGAATCATTTTTAGAAAACGCTTCAATTTATGAGCAAAATATAATTAAAACAATAGAATTAAGAAGTAAACCAGATGCGGATATTAAAATAATTTTTTATTATGGTAATTCAGTTGAAACATATAGAGCTAAAACAATTTTGTATCATACCACTATGGATGATGTGAATATTCTAAATTATAATATTGATTGTTCAACATTCTAAAAAACAAAAAGCAATCCCCAGTAAACTAACAAAACGATTAAACCAAAAAGTAACCCATTAAAATCCAAATATATGTCATCAGTTTCAGAAACAGGCCATGCTAAAAACATAGCAAACCTACAAGAGTTAATCGCTTTCGCAACAGGTTACGGAGCAACCTACAACCCAACCAAAACCGCCCTAAAGCTACCACAACTCAACGCACTCGTCTCAGCATCGCAAACAAGTCTAGCCGATGTAATCGCCAAAAACACCACCTACAACAACAATGTCAATGACCGCCAAATCGCATTCAGCAACCTAAAACCATTGGCAACAAGACTAATCAACGCACTGCAAACCACAGACGCAACCACCGAAAAAATAGCAGACGCAAAATCATTCAACAAAAAAATACAAGGGACCCGTTCAAAAGCTAGCACAACCCCAACTGACCCAAACACACCAACACCAATCACAATATCTACAAGCCAGCAATCCTATGACCAACAAATACAGCACCTTGCAGGGATTATCTCCGTTTTACAATCAGAAACAAGCTATGCCCCAAACGAAATAGATTTAAAAATAGTAACCCTAACCGCCAAACAAACCGACTTATCCACCAAAAACATTGCAGTCGCAACAGCACATGTTAACGCCAGCAACGCTAGAATCTCAAGAGACACAAATTTATACGCACCAACAACCGGAATTCTTGCCATAGCCGCCGAAGTAAAAAAATACATAAAATCGGTTTACGGAGCATCAAGCCCACAATTCGCACAAGTAAAAGGAATAGATTTCACCAACAAAAGAAGATAAAATAACACAAAACACAAATACGACAAGCTTAATCAGATAGTAAACAACCTTTAAAATATGTAACGTACACACTTTTTAGGGATAGTGTCTAATAATAATAAAAAGCTTGTCGTATTTGCAGTTATGCCTGTCGTCTCTGTGGTTATGCCTGTCATCTTTATACTTATGCCTGTCGTCTTTATACTTATGCCTGTCGTATTTGTAGTTATGCCTGTCGTATTTGTAGTTATGCCTGTCGTCTCTGTAGTTATGCCTGTCATCTTTATACTTATCCCTGTCGTCTTTATACTTATGCCTGTCGTATTTGTAGTTATGCCTGTCGTCTTTGTAGTTATGCCTGTCGTCTTTGTACTTTTGCCTTCCGCATTTCGCAATATTCAAAACAACGACACGCCCAAATAAAAAATCCGCTCAGATTAATCTGAGCGGATTTGGTATGTATTTAAGGTAGTTTATTTACTCAATTCAACAAAATATTTGTAGAATAACGGGATGGTTTCGATGCCTTTTAGGTAGTTGAAAATTCCGAAATGTTCGTTTGGCGAGTGAATGGCGTCGCTGTCTAAGCCGAATCCCATAAGGATTGTTTTGCTTTTTAGTTCTTTTTCGAATAGTGCCACAATTGGGATGCTTCCGCCGGAACGTACTGGAATTGCGGGAACGCCAAAGGTTTCTGTGTAGGCCATATTTGCGGCTTTGTAGCCAATGCTGTCTGTTGGTGTGACATAGCCTTGACCGCCGTGATGTGGTGTGACTTTTACGGTTACGCCAGCAGAGGCAATGCTTGTGAAGTGTTTTGTGAATAATTCGGTGATGGTTTCCCAGTCTTGATTTGGCACTAATCGCATTGAAATTTTGGCAAAAGCCTTGCTTGCAATTACGGTTTTTGCGCCTTCGCCAGTGTAGCCGCCCCAAATTCCGTTGACGTCTAATGTTGGTCGGATGGAATTTCTTTCGTTGGTTACATAGCCTTTTTCGCCATAGATGTCGTTGAGGTTTAGTGCTTTTTTGTAATTTTCTAAACTGAAGGGTGCTTTTGCCATTTCGGCGCGTTCTTCAAGCGATAATTCTTCGACATTATCATAGAACCCTGGAATGGTGATGTGATTGTTTTCGTCGTGAAGTGATGCAATCATTTTGGCAAGCACATTGATTGGATTGGCAACTGCACCGCCATATAAACCTGAATGCAAGTCGCGATTTGGACCTGTAACTTCTACTTCTACGTAGCTCAAACCACGTAAACCTGTGGTGATTGAGGGTTGTTGATTGGAAATCATTCCAGTGTCGGAAATCAGAATTACGTCGCATTTTAGTTTTTCTTGGTTGCGTTCTACAAACCAGCTCAAACTTTTAGAACCCACTTCTTCTTCACCTTCAATCATAAATTTCACGTTGCACGGTAAATTTTTACTGGCAATCATGTATTCAAATGCTTTGACGTGCATGTACATTTGCCCTTTGTCGTCGCAGGCTCCACGAGCAAAAATTGCGCCTTCGGGATGAATTTCGGTAGTTTTAATTACAGGTTCAAATGGTGGGGAAGTCCATAATTCCATTGGATCTGGCGGTTGTACGTCGTAATGTCCATAGACAAGAACCGTTGGAAGATTTTTATCGATTATATGTTCTCCAAAAACAATTGGATAACCGGGAGTATCGCAAATTTCTACAAAGTTGCAGCCTGCTTTTTCTAGGCTTTCTTTTACGGCATCGGCTGTATTGATAACATCTTGAGAATAAGCGGCATCGGCACTTACAGAAGGTAGTTTTAATAATTCGATTAACTCGTTTATGAAGCGAGTCTTGTTTTCTTGAACATACGCTTTTATTGTATTCATACTATAGTAGTTTTTTAGAAGTCCAAAAATACGAAAAAGAGTTTGAAATAATTTAAAATTTATAATTGCTTCACCAATTCAAAAAATAAAAAAAGATTTATTTTTTTTGGGTCATAATTCATAATAAATTTTTACATTTGCACTCACAATTTTGCGGATATGGTGAAATTGGTAGACATGCCAGACTTAGGATCTGGTGCCGCAAGGCGTGTAGGTTCGAGTCCTATTATCCGCAC
>CANFVB010000122.1 GCA_947450355.1 Bacteroidota bacterium | reverse complement strand
TATTTATTGCCGAAGGGTCATCTGTAAAAATAGAATGGCAAAGAGTTCGATTGAAATTCGCTGTTTAATATTTTTTTCAACACTTATAGTAAATAATAAAATGTCTAAAACTTTACGATTAATTCTTGGTGATCAATTAAACAGCAATCATTCTTGGTACTCTAAGGTGGATTCTTCAGTGATTTATGTGATGGTGGAAGTTCGCACCGAAACTGATTATGCCAAACATCACATCCAAAAAGTGGTCGGATTTTTTTCGGCAATGCGTTCTTTTTCTGAGTCTTTAAAATCAGCAAAACACAACATAATTTATATTCATTTAAACGATGAAAACAACTTACAATCGTTCGATAAAAATATTGAAACTCTAATTTCAGAACATCAAATTACCAATTTTGAATATCAATTTCCAGATGAATATCGATTGGATAAAATCTTAAAAGACTGCTGCGAAAAACTGACTATTACTACTTCTGTTGTAGATTCGGAACATTTTTTTTCAAGTCGAAATGAACTTGGCGATTTTTTCGAAGGCAAAAAAACATTTTTAATGGAAAGCTTCTATAGAAATATGCGAAAAAAGCACGATGTTTTGATGGAAAACGACAAACCTTTGAATGGAAAATGGAATTATGATGAAGATAATCGGAAGAAATTACCCAAAAATCATAAGCCAATAACGCCTTTAGTTTTCAATAATAATGTCTCTGAAATTGTAGCAGAAATTCAAAAAACGGACATTACAACTATCGGCACCATTGATGCGGAAAATTTTGTTTGGCCAATAAACAGAAAACAATCTCTAGAATTATTAGATTTTTTTGTAACCGAATGTTTGTCTTTGTTTGGTTCTTATCAAGATGCAATGACGCCAAACGAATGGTCGCTTTATCATTCCAGAATTTCGTTTTCGATGAATATAAAAATGATTTCACCGCAAGAAGTCATTGAAAAAGCCATTGCCGAATGGCGAAAACGCCCCGAAGAAATCGAATACAATCAGTTAGAAGGATTTGTTCGTCAAATAATTGGTTGGCGGGAATATATGCGCGGAATTTATTGGTTGAAAATGCCTGAATATTCAAACTTAAATTTCTTTAATAATCAGGAAAAATTACCCGATTGGTTTTGGACTGGAAACACAAAAATGTTGTGTTTAAAAGATTCCATCAAGCAATCTTTGAATTATGCGTATGCCCATCATATTCAGCGATTAATGATTACCGGAAATTTTGCGCTTTTGGCTGGAGTTCACCCTGACGAATTGGATGCTTGGTATTTAGGAATCTATATTGATGCCATCGAATGGGTTGAAATTACGAATACTCGCGGAATGAGCCAGTTTGCCGATGGCGGAATTGTAGGCACAAAACCCTATGTAAGTTCGGCTTCTTATATTGATAAAATGAGTCATTATTGTGGTTCTTGTTTCTATAAAAAAGCGGTAAAAACAGGAGATAAAGCCTGTCCTTTCAATAGTTTGTATTGGAATTTCTATGATAAAAACGAAGATAAATTAGGTAAAAATCCAAGAATTGGAATGATGTATAATGTATGGCGCAAAATGAATCCTGACGCAAAAAAAGCCTTGTTAGAACAAGCCGATTATTATTTGAAAAATATAAATGATTTATGAAAACTGCAGTTGTTTGGTTTAAAACCGATTTAAGAATAACCGATAATGAGATCCTTTGCAAAGCCATTGCGGAAAGCGAACAGGTAATTCCAGTTTATTGCTTTGACGATTCTCATTTTGAAACAACACCATATGGTTTCAAAAAAACGGGAAGTTTTAGAGCTCAATTCTTATTAGAATCTTTAATAGATTTAGATAAAAATTTACGCGAATTAGGTTCAGGATTGCTAATTGTAAAGGGGAAACCAGAAGTTGAAATCCCTAAAATTGTACAAAAATACAATGCAACAAAAGTTTTTGCCAAAAGAGAAGTTGCTTTTGAAGAAAAAAAAACTGAAAAACGGGTTCAAGATGAATTGTTTAAACTGCGTTGTGAACTGGAAACTTTTAGCACCAGCACTTTATATTGTGCCGAAGATTTACCATTTTCAATAAAAAATATTCCAGATGTTTTCACTGTATTCCGAAAAAAGACAGAACAAGAAGCAACGGTTAAAAAAGCGCTTCCTAAACCAATAGCAATAAATTCGCCAGAAATACCAATACTGATTTTGCCAACTTTGCAAGAACTAAATTTGGAATTTACGAAAATCGATTCTCGTGCAGCAATACAATTTAAAGGAGGCGAAACAGAAGCAATCAAAAGATTGGAACATTATTTTTTTGAAACAAAAAGCTTGTCTATATATAAGGAAACCCGAAATGGAATGGTTGGTGCAAATTATTCATCAAAATTTTCGGTTTGGTTGGCACTTGGAAGTATTTCGCCACGCTATATTTATCAAGAAATCCGAAAATATGAAAGTGAAAATGGAGCAAATGAATCTACTTATTGGCTAATATTTGAATTATTATGGCGTGATTTTTTTCGGTTTATGTTTAAAAAGTACCAAACCAAATTTTTCTTGTATTCTGGAATAAAAACCGAAAATAAAAACTCTAAATCGCTGAACGAAAAACTACTTTCTCAATGGATTAATGGCGCAACAAAATCTGATTTTATCAATGCGAATATGATAGAATTAAAGAAAACGGGGTTTATGAGCAATCGAGGACGTCAAAATGTAGCGAGTTATTTTTGCAATGAGCTTAATATGGATTGGAGATTTGGAGCAGCTTATTTTGAAGAAGCTCTTATCGATTATGATGTATGCAGCAACTGGGGAAATTGGGCTTATTTGGCTGGTGTTGGAAATGATCCTCGTGGACATCGTTATTTTAATATCGAAAAACAAGCCAATGATTATGATAAAAACAAGTCCTTTAGAAATTTATGGTTAGAATAATATATAAAGTATTGCTTTTTAAAAAATAAATAGTACTTTTGCACGGTCTTATAATAGCTGTAAGACATACATAAAAATCATTAAACAAATATTGGAATGTATTTAACTAAAGAGATTAAAGAAGAGATCTTCGCTAAACACGGAGAAAAAACAAACACTGGAAAATCAGAAGCACAAATTGCTTTGTTTACTTTCAGAATTAGCCACTTAACTGAGCATTTGAAAAAAAATCGTCACGATTATAATACAGAGCGTTCATTAGTATTATTAGTAGGTAAAAGAAGAAGTTTACTTGATTACTTGAAGAAAACTGAAATCAACAGATATCGTGAGATTATCAAAGTATTGAATATTAGAAAATAATCAATAAAAAAGAGGTGCACACGCGCCTCTTTTTGTTTTTAGCCTAAGGGCAAATTAGAGAATAAAAAAGTTTGGTTTTTCATTGGATTACAAGCATTAACTACGCAATCCGCTTCGGCGGGAAAAACAACACAACAATTCTGCTGACAGGCAGGAAAACCAATGTAAAATTAAAAAAGGAAAATTTATGATTCCACAATTATTTGTAGAAAGTATCGATTTAGGTGATGGAAGAAACATCACAATCGAGACAGGACGTTTAGCGAAACAAGCTGACGGTGCTGTAGTAGTTAGAATTGGTAAAACTGTAATCTTAGGAACAGTTGTATCATCAAGAAAAGCAAGTCCAGGTATCGATTTTTTACCGCTTACGGTAGATTATCGTGAAAAATTTGCAGCAGCAGGACGTTTTCCTGGGGGTTTCTTCAAAAGAGAAGCGCGTCCAAGCGATAACGAAGTGCTAACAATGAGATTAGTTGACCGTGTTTTACGTCCACTTTTCCCAAGTGATTATCACGCAGAAGTTCAAGTTATGATTCAGTTAATGTCTCACGATGATGATATTATGCCAGATGCATTAGCAGGATTAGCAGCTTCGGCAGCACTTGCTTTGTCTGACATTCCATTTGAAACTTTAATTTCTGAAGCTAGAGTTGGAAGAATTGATGGAAAATTCATCATCAATCCAAGTCGTGCTCAATTAGAATTATCTGATATTGATATGATGATTGGTGCTTCAACAGATTCTATCGCAATGGTAGAAGGAGAAATGAAAGAAATTTCAGAAGCAGAAATGGTTGAAGCAATTAAATTTGCTCACGGACATATCAAAAACCAAATTGCAGCGCAAGAAAGATTAGCAAATGCTTTTGGAAAAAAAGAAGTTCGTACTTACGAAACTGAAAGAACAGACGATGCTATTTATGCTAAAGTAAAAGCAGCAGCTTACGATAAAATTTATGCAATTGCGAGTAAAGGTTCTTCTAAACAAGAGCGTACAGCAGCATTTGCAGAAGTTAAAGACGAAGTTAAAGCGTTGTTTACAGAAGAAGAATTAGCAGTTGATGGTGATTTAGTGAGTAAATATTTTTACAAAACTAACAAAGAAGCAGTTCGTAACGTAACCTTAGATTTAGGTACCCGTTTGGACGGTAGAAAAACTACAGAAATCAGACCAATTTGGTGTGAAGTAGATTATTTACCATCAGTTCACGGATCTGCATTGTTTACTCGTGGAGAAACTCAAGCATTGGCAACAGCTACTTTAGGAACTTCTAGAGAAGCAAACCAAATTGATTCCCCATCTGAACAAGGAGAAGAAAAATTCTACTTGCACTATAATTTCCCACCATTTTCTACAGGAGAAGCGCGTCCATTGAGAGGAACTTCAAGAAGAGAAGTTGGTCACGGAAACTTGGCGCAAAGAGCGTTGAAAAATATGATTCCTGCTGATTGTCCTTATACTATTCGTGTTGTTTCTGAAGTATTAGAATCTAACGGTTCTTCTTCAATGGCTACTGTTTGTGCGGGTACATTATCATTAATGGATGCTGGTATTCAAATGATTCGTCCTGTTTCTGGAATTGCAATGGGATTAATTACAGACGGAGAACGTTTTGCAGTTTTATCTGATATTTTAGGTGATGAAGATCATTTAGGAGATATGGATTTCAAAGTAACTGGAACTTCAGAAGGAATTACAGCGTGTCAAATGGACATCAAAATCGACGGATTGAAATATGAAATTATGGAAGCTGCATTGGCACAAGCCCGTGACGGTCGTTTGCATATTCTTAATATTCTTACTGAAACTTTGGCTGCACCAAAAGAAGATGTTAAAACGTATGCACCAAAAATTATTACAAGAACAATTCCTGGTAACTTTATCGGAGCGTTGATTGGACCTGGAGGAAAAGTAATTCAAGAATTGCAAAAAGCTACTGGAACAACTATCGTAATCAATGAAGTGAATGAGCAAGGAGTAATTGAAATTTTAGGAACTGATCCTGCTGGAATTGCAGCGGTATTGGCTAAAATTGAATCAATCACGTTCAAACCACAAATGAACGAAGCTTACGAAGTGAAAGTAATTAAAATGCTTGATTTTGGTGCAGTTGTAGAATATACAGCAGTTCCTGGAAACGAAGTATTGCTTCACGTATCTGAGTTGGCTTGGGAACGTACAGAAAATGTTTCTGATGTAGTGAATATGGGTGACGTGTTTATGGTGAAATACTTAGGACTTGACCCAAAAACTAGAAAAGAAAAAGTGTCTAGAAAAGCATTATTGCCAAGACCTCCTAGAGAATCTTAAAAACAATCAGATTATAAAACTCTGTCAAAGTTCAAAACTTTGACAGAGTTTAAAAGATAAAAACCCTCAATTCATTTAGTTGAATTGAGGGTTTTTCATTTATAGCGATGATTTAATCTCCTTAATAATTCTCTTATGGTGATCTACACAATCTTTAAAATCCAATAAATAATCGTTTACCTCATCAATGTCAAAATGATATGGTGACAAATTATCGAAATCATACCATTCATTGAGTTCTTCATAATCTGGATGTTTTTTATTATCCATTACTTCTATGATATTCGCATAACCCCAAACACCCCCACAATCTTCCATTGGGCAAGCATTTGCACCTTTTATACAAAACGGTAATTGAGGTAATACTATTTCTGAAAATACTTTTTGAACATCTACTTTGTGTTCCCAACCATCGCCAAAATCGTATTCATAAGTAATCGTATCTTTGGGAAATTCAAGAAAACCTTTGAGTTTAGTTTTTGAAATATCTAAAATAGTATGATTAAAATCAAAAAAATCATCACTTGAAGAAATTCCTATTTCTAAATCCCTACCTTTTCTAAAAGCAAAAAGATGCTCTCCGTCCCAACCCATAATTTCTTGAATCGCAGCGTGAAGCTCTACAAAACCTTTATCGGCAGGAAAATAAAAAGTTCTGTAAATAGTGGGTTTAAAGTTCTTTAAAGCAACTTTAATTTGAAGTACGTTTTTAAATATTGGCATAGCATACAATTTATATGAATTTCAAAATTAATGAAATTTTCAGATTTAAAAAAAAATATTATTTATAACTTTTTTCTAAATAAGATAAACGACATCAACGCTGTCAAAGTTCAAAACTTTGACAGCGTTTAAAAGATAAAAACCCTCAATTCATTTACTTGAATTGGGGTTTTTTGATTCAAACAACTTAACAAAAAAAATCCTATATTTGATTTTTACTTTTCATTATGACCCTACAACAATACATTACCAAAATTGACATCTTATTCAAAACAGGAAACGCCCGCGAACATTCCTATCGTGGCGATTTGCAAAACCATTAATAAAGAAATTAATAGAATAAATATTTAATTATGTTTGATAAAGATTTTAAAACAGCACTTCAAAACTTGCCTAGTACCGAGAAAGACAAACTAATTTTAAGATTATTAAAAAAAGACTTGGTGTTAGCAAATAGATTG
>CANFVB010000121.1 GCA_947450355.1 Bacteroidota bacterium | reverse complement strand
TAATGGGGCTTGTAAAAGGGCTATTTTCATTGAAATTATTTTATTGCTAAGAAACCCAAATGTGATTTTAATTCAAATATAGTAAATTAAACGGATCAATTGCGTTAGGGAGCGCAACGGCATCCTTTTGTGGCAAAAAAAGAGTTGATTATTCCTAAATTGTTCTGCCACAAAAGATACAGTGGAGCGCCCGACCTGAAAGGTAACGCCCAAAAAAAGCTATTTAATATTTTTTTTATTCTTCAGCAATCGCATCCCAACCTCTCGCTTTTAAAGGGATTTTTGTATTGGCACGAGTTACCAAATGGATTCCTTCGCTTTCCTGGGTAATATGACCAATAATGGTAAAATTTGGATTTCCTTTGATTTTTTCGAAATCTTCCATTGCAATGGTAAATAGCAATTCATAATCTTCGCCACCATTTATTGCTACGGTTGTGGCGTCAATATTGAACTCTTCGCATACATTTATCAATTGTGGATCGAGTGGCAATTTGTCTTCATATAAATTACAACCTACTTTTGATTGTTTGCAAATGTGCATAATTTCCGATGACAATCCATCCGAAATATCAATCATTGCGGTTGGTTTTATTTCTAAAGCGTGTAGTAAAGTACGCACATCTTTTCTGGCTTCTGGTCGTAATTGACGTTCAATTAAATAGGTATATGCTTCTAAATCAGGTTGCGAATTTGGGTTGACTTGGAACACTTGTTTCTCACGTTCTAACACTTGCAATCCCATATATGCTGCGCCAATATCACCTGAAACTACCAGAAGATTGGTTTCTTTTGCGCCATTTCTATAAACCAATTCGGCTTCATCGGCTTGACCAATTGCAGTAATGCTAATAATCAATCCTTTTTGGGATGAAGTTGTGTCGCCACCAATGACGTCAACATTATATTCTTGAGAGGCAACTGTAATTCCATCAAATAAATCTTCCAATGCTTCAAGAGGAAATCGGTTTGAAACTGCTACTGAAACTGTAATTTGCGTTGCTTTTGCATTCATCGCACAAATATCTGAAATGTTTGCCACGACCGCTTTGTAACCCAAGTGTTTCAGGGGCATATACGCCAAATCGAAATGTACGCCTTCGATTAATAAATCGGTGGAAACTACAATTTTTTTATCGCCAAAGTCCAAAACTGCGGCATCATCGCCAATTCCTTTTAAGGTAGAAGGCTGGTTTATGGAGAAGTTTTTGGTTAAATGGTCTATCAAACCAAATTCGCCTAATTGCGCAATACTTGTTCTTTGTGGATTTTTATCTTCAATCATTTTTGTTGTTGCAAAGGTTTTAGAATTGCAAAGGTACAAAGTTGTGAAGGTTTATACTAAATAAAATAGTATGGATTTGTTTTGTTTTTTTGATGAAAATAGGGCTTATAATAGCTGATAATTGTTCGAATTCAATCAAAAAAGCATCGTGCCCGTGAATGGATTTAATTTCGTGATAAAAGACATTTTCTTTTGTTGTAATTAATTCTTGATACGTTTCAAGGTTCTCACTTGGTATAAAAAACAAATCCGAATCAACAGAAATAATGTGAATGTTTGCCGTAATTGTATTGGCTACAGCCAAAAAATCGGTTTTGTTTTTAGAAATATCAATCGTTTTTAGCAAGTGATTCATCAATTTATAGGACGCAAGATGGAACCGATTTTGCAACTTCTTCCCGTGATGGTTTAGCCAGTTTTCTATTTGGAAACCGTTGGCAATTTCAGATTCTTTTCGATTGAATTTTAATTTTAATGATTGTGGCGTTCTGTACAAAAGCATAGCGTGCAAACGGGCATCTGCAATAGGATTTTGCGAATTATTTAGAATTTGATCTTGAACCAAAACATTGGCAATTACCCAATCGGTAGCTTTCCAATCAGTAGCAATCGGAATTAGATTTTCTATTTTATCGGGCTTTAATGCGGTCATTTCCCAGGCAATTCCTCCGCCCAAACTTCCTCCAATTACCGCAAAAAGCGACTCAATTTTAAGCACTTTTATTCCTTCCCAAAAAAGAGCAGCAATATCTTTAGCGGAAAAATCTTTGTAATTAGGAACTAAATTTTCAAAATCTCCATCGTATCCATTTCCAGGAATATTGAAAGCCAAAACAGTATAATAATCAGTATCAATTGTTTTATTTTCACCGATTAAATCATTCCACCAACCCTTTTTTCCAGCCACTTGTGAGTTTCCTGTTAGTGCGTGATTTACCAAAACGATTGGAGCAGTTCCTAATTTTTGTCCAAAAAGATGATAATAAAGGGAAACTTCCCTCTGAATTTTACCGTTTTCTAATTCCCAATTTTGAATAACTATGCGTTTCATTTTCTATATGTTTTGAAAATTAATTTTAAAAACTGCCTTTGATTCTACTGAAATTCAAAGGCAGTTTTTAAACAATATTATACCAATTGCGTTTTATTTATAGTTGCAAAAACGGCTTTCAAATCGGCTTTCAAATCTTCAATATCTTCAATTCCCACAGACAAGCGAATTAAATCTTTAGTCACGCCCGTTGCAATTTGTTCTTCTTCAGATAATTGTTGGTGCGTTGTGCTTGTTGGGTGAATAATCAATGATTTTGTGTCTCCAATATTAGCAACTAAAGAAAATAATTTGGTTTGATCTGCCACTTTTTTAGCGGCTTCAAAACCTCCTTTTAATCCAAAAGTCACAATTCCGTTTTGTCCTTTTGGCAAATATTCTTGCGCTAAAGCATAATATTTACTCGATTTTAATCCGGGATAATTCACCCAAGCTACTTCTTCTTGCGTTTCCAACCATTCGGCTAAAGCCAATCCGTTTTCGCTGTGTTTTTGAACTCTAATAGGTAAAGTTTCTAATCCCTGAATAATTTGAAACGCATTCAACGGACTCAAAGCAGCTCCATAATCGCGCAAACCTTCAATTCTAACTTTAGCAATAAATGCTGCATTTCCTAAAGCTTCATGATAAATTAATCCGTGATAACCCGCTGATGGTTCAGTAAATTCAGGGAATTTTCCGCTACTCCAATCAAAAGTTCCAGCATCAATAATTGCTCCACCCAACGAAGTTCCGTTTCCAGAAATATATTTCGTCAAAGAATGAATTACAATGTTGGCACCAAATTGAATTGGGTTCAATAAATACGGTGATGGAACGGTGTTGTCAACTATAAATGGCACTTTGAAGACTTTGGCAGCAGCCGAAATCTTCTTTAAATCAAGTACGTCTAATTTTGGATTTCCCAAAGTTTCTGCAAAAAACACTCTCGTATTTTCTTTGCTAGCAGCCGTAAAATTATCAGGATTTGAAGGATCTACAAATGTAGTTGTTATTCCTAATCGTGGCAAAGTCACTTTCAATAAGTTGTAAGTTCCGCCATACAAGCTGTTTGAAGCTACAATGTGATCTCCCGATTTTAGCAAAACCAATAAGGCTGTTGCAATTGCCGATGTTCCAGAAGCGGTAACCACTGCTGCAATTCCACCTTCTAATGCAGCTAAACGTTGCTCCAAAATGTCGTTTGTAGGATTGTTCAAACGGGTGTAAATGAAACCTGCTTCTGCAAGTCCAAATAAATTGGCAGCGTGATCCGAGTTGTTGAAAACATAGGATGTCGTTTGATAAATTGGCACGGCTCTCGTTCCTGCGTGTTTCGAAACGTCGTGTCCTGCGTGTAAAGCGTTTGTTGCAAATTTTTGTGTGCTCATGTTGAATTAAATTAATGGTTATTTGTTAAATTAAATTGTTACTTGTTAATTGATTTAAATAAAAAAAGCCCTTTTGGCTGGTTCCAAAAGGGCTTATAGTTTGAACTATAATTAAGAGTTTCTCTTTCACTTTTGGCAATATTTGTGTGGTGCGCAGAAGCACATCATACAACACATCATCATTTTATTTGAAATCGAATTTTTCATTATTAGTATTTTAATTTTAGTGAAAAAAAAGCCTCTGCGATGTGCAGAGGCTTTAATTGATATATTTTAAGAATTTAAAATTACACAATAGCTGTCTCTGCGGAAGATTCCGACATCATACAACACATTGTGCAAATAGTAAAATTCATTTTGTTCTTATTTGAAGTACAAACTACCGAACTAAATTTCATTCTACCAAATTTAATTTGAAATTTAACAATATTATATGTTATTGTTTAATAATTTTTGAAACTCCAATTCCCATATCGGTATTTATTTTCAAGAAGTAAACACCATTTGAAAGTGAATTGATATTGATTTGATAATTTGGATTCCCATTAATTTGGATTTCATTTACTAATCGGCCATTCAAATCGGTGATTTGTGCAGAATTTATCTTAATGTTATTGATATTGTTAATATTTAACACCTCTTTTGAAGGATTTGGATATACTTGAAAATTGCTGATAAAAAAATCATTTGTACTTAAAGTACGGGCTATTGAAAAAGTATCAATTCCAATTAAATCAGAATTAATTCCATTTGGCCCCCCGTTTGGAACAAAATATCTAAATGCAACTTTACAATCGGTTTCTTCTGGAATCCCTGAAACGGTATAGCTATAAGGTGTCCAAGATAAGGGATAACTAGTTAAATCTAAGTTTGGATTTACAGAAACAGCCAATGTTGTGAAACTTCCTAAATCATTCTCACTTCCAGCTGGATTGATAGTGCCTAAACCATTTGAACTAATTCTTAATTCTAAATTATCAGCGTGAATAGGAGTTCCATTTCTTCCAATTCGGGTATAAAAAGTAATAATATCCCCGTTTTTTATTTTTACAACTGGTGAAATAAGCCAGTTGCTAATTGTGCCAGAAGATAACGCAGTAACACTATTAAAATTAATTAAAGCAAAAGATGAGTTGCTTCCGCTATGTGACATTCCGTTAAATGTTCCTGGAACGGACGACGGAATTGACCATAGAATAGTTGGATTAATTGGATTGCTTAAATTTGTTCTCTGCCACCCATTTAAGGTTAAATCTGCTGTAGTGCCATCAAATCCATAGGTGTATATGTTTTGCGATTGAGAAACTACGAAGGATAAAATTAAGGATAAATTGATGATGATTTTTTTCATGGTGTGTTTTAATTAAGTTAAAATGGTTATCCAAATACAATAATTACAGAATAAATCCATATTTCAAGGAATTAAATTTGTAATTTTTAGTTTGAATACTAAATAGGTTAGTATTATTTTAAACAAAATTATATTTCTTATTTCGGATTCTAAAACACCAAGTAATAAGTGGGCGAATATTGAAATAAGTGGGCGATTTCTGAATTAATCTTTTTCGTGCATTGTAAATTGTGGTAAAATCATAACCGTTTTGAAAAAGTCAAATGATTGAAAACGAATTTAATAAAAATGGCAAATTGCTTTTTGGAACTGTTAAAAAGTGCGATTTTCGTATTGATTTTTAAAATTTGATTAATAAAACATAAAAGTATCCAAATTATTTAATATTATATTTCATTTATTGTACTTTTGCGTAACTATTTTACAAATCAGGACATTCAACAAAATTATGGATAGGTTTTCCTTTTTAAATGCAGCACACACAGCGTTTTTTGCACAGCTATACGATCAATATTTAGAAAATCCCGATAGCGTTGAGCCTTCGTGGAGAAGTTTTTTTCAAGGTTTCGACTTTGGAATTAGTTCTTCAAATGGAGAAAGCGCTTCCGATGTAACGCTTTCGACTTCTTCTGAAGGGCAAGATTTCAGTGAAATTTCAGCAAAACTTCATAAAGAATTTCAAGTATTAAAATTAATTGAAGCTTATAGAACAAGAGGACATTTGTTTACCAAAACAAATCCAGTTCGCGATAGAAGAACCTATTCCCCAACATTAGAAATTGAGAATTATGGTTTAAGTCAATCCGATTTAAGCACGGTTTTTGATGCTGCAAAAGTGATTAATATCGCCCCTTGCAGTTTATCTGATATAATAATTCACTTGGATAAAATCTACTGCCAATCTATTGGTGTAGAATATATGTATATCCGAAAACCAGAAGTTATTGATTGGATTCAAAAGAAATTAGGTCAAAATGACAATACGCCGACGTTCAATTCTGATGAAAAGAAAGTAATATTAACCAAATTAAACGAAGCCGTTTCTTTCGAGAATTTCTTACATACTAAATATGTAGGACAAAAAAGGTTCTCGCTTGAAGGTGGAGAATCAATAATTGCAGGTTTAGATGCATTAATTGAAGCTGCTGCCGAAAAAGGCGTGGAACAATTCGTAATGGGAATGGCGCATCGTGGGCGTTTGAATATTTTAGCGAATATTTTCGGAAAATCAACTCAGGATATTTTCTCTGAATTTGACGGAAAAGATTACGACCAAGAATATTTTGACGGCGATGTAAAATACCATTTGGGTTTAACCTCCGATAAAAAAACAAGAACTGGAAAACACATCAATTTGAATTTAGCACCAAATCCATCTCATTTGGAAACAGTTGGAGCTGTAATTGAAGGAATTACCAGAGCAAAACAAGATAAATATTTCCCTGACGATTTCTCAAAAGTATTGCCAATTGCCGTTCACGGTGATGCTGCGGTTGCTGGACAAGGAATTGTGTACGAAATTATTCAAATGGCACAATTGGACGGCTACAAAACTGGCGGAACCATTCACATTGTCATCAATAATCAAGTTGGATTTACAACCAATTATTTAGACGCGCGTTCTTCAACATATTGTACTGATGTTGCAAAAGTGACGTTATCACCCGTTTTACACGTAAATGCAGATGATACTGAAGCTGTTGTTCACGCAATGTTATTTGCATTGGATTACAGAATGCAATT
>CANFVB010000120.1 GCA_947450355.1 Bacteroidota bacterium | reverse complement strand
AGTTCTCGGTTTTAGGATTATCTCTATTATTTTTATCGGTATATAGATTTAACAGCGGCACAAAAATTCCTGCAATTGCAGTTTCAACATTTCTTTTATTAATTATCTCAAATGGAAATAGTTTTTTTGGGATTCTATCCAGTCATTTCTCGAGAAAATTAGGACAAATTACTTATAGTATTTATTTAATTCACGGATTAGTACTTTTTATAGTTTTTAGATTTATTATTGGATTTAAAAAAGCTGCCATGCTCTCTGAATTAGAATATTGGAGTATTATTGCATTATGTATTATCCCAATAATTATTATTAGTCAACTGACTTTTAAATACATTGAGTTAAGATTCATTAATTATAATAAGAAAAAAATATAATGATCAACCAAGAAATTCACAACGCATACGAAATAATAATAAATGGCGGCATTATACTCTATCCAACAGATACCGTTTGGGGTATTGGCTGCGATGCGACAAATCCTGAAGCCGTTGCCAAAATCTATAAACTCAAGCAAAGAGCCGAAACGCAAAGTATGATTGTTTTAATGAATGGCGAAAAAATGATGTACAATGTTTTCAAAGACATTCCAGAAGTAGCTTGGCAATTAATAGATTTATCCGAAAATCCAACCACACTAATTTTAGACAATCCGAGAAATGTAGCGGCAAATTTAATTTCTCAAGACAAATCGTTAGGAATTAGAATTGTAAAAGAGCCTTTTTGCTTCAAATTAATGGAAAAAATGAGAAAACCATTAGTTTCAACTTCTGCTAATATTTCGGGGCAACCCACACCGATTGCCTTCAAAGATATTAGCCCAGAAATTATAAAAGGTGTGGACTATGTTGTAAATTTGCACCGCGATAAAATTGGAGGAAAGCCATCCACAATTATAAAATTGACGAATGATTCGCAAGTGAAAATTATTAGGAAGTAAAAAAATAGCCACGAATTCACGGATTGTTTTTGGTGAAAATTATCAAATAAAAATATTTCACCGCAGATTCGCAGATTTTAAATTTAACATATGGAAAAATATATATCCGCAGATGAAACTTATAAAATAATCGGAATTCTATTTGAAGTGCACAAAAATCTTGGGAAAGGATTTTCTGAAATTGTTTATAAAGATGCTATTGAATATGAATTTCTGGAACAAAACATTCCATTCGAAAGAGAAAAAGAATATTCAGTGAATTATAAAGAAACTATTTTAAAACATAAATTCTATGCGGATTTTGTAGTTTTTAATTCTATAATTCTTGAAATAAAATCATGTGAAACTTTTAATACAGCACATTTCGCTCAATGCATAAATTATTTAAAAGTCTCTGGAAATAAATTGGCACTATTAGTAAATTTCAATAAATCATCATTGGAGCATAAACGAATAGTCTTATCAAAATAATTTAAAAATAAAATCTGCGAATCTGCGGCAAATAATATAAACTTCGTGGCTATAAAAAATAATTATATAGAATTTTTAAATAACAAAATATTCGAGGTGATTTCCAAAGCTTCCAAAGAACTTAACATAGAAAGTTATGTGATTGGTGGGTTTGTGCGGGATTTACTTTTAAATAGAGATTTCAAAAAAGACATCGATATTGTTGCCGTAGGTAGCGGAATTGAACTGGCTCTAAAGGTTTCTCAATTACTTTCAAACAAACCAAAAGTACAAGTTTTCAAGACTTACGGAACTGCTATGTTGCGTTTTGAAGATACCGAAATTGAATTTGTGGGCGCTCGAAAAGAATCCTATCACTTTGAAAGTCGGAATCCCGTTGTAGAAAACGGAACTTTAGAAGACGATCAAAACCGCCGTGATTTTACCATAAATGCGTTGGCTTTATCCTTGAATCAAGCGAATTTTGGCGAATTATCCGATCCTTTCAATGGTCTAGAGGATATTAAAAATAAAATCATAAAAACACCTCTTGATCCTGACATTACTTTTTCTGATGATCCGTTGCGAATGTTACGTGCGATTCGGTTTGCAAGCCAATTAGGGTTTCAAATTGAGGAAAATTCTTTGCAATCGATAACCAAAAATAAAGACCGAATCAAAATCATTTCTGGGGAACGTATTGTAGATGAGTTGAATAAAATACTTTCAACCGAAAAACCATCAATTGGCTTTTTATTGTTATACAAAACAGGCCTTTTGGACATTATTCTTCCCGAATTAACCGCTTTGAATCAAGTGGAAGAAATTGATGGGCATACCCACAAAAATAATTTTTATCACACTTTAGAAGTCGTTGATAACATTTGCCCAAATACAGACGATGTTTGGTTGCGATGGTCGGCTTTGTTGCACGATATTGGAAAAGCACCAACAAAACGTTTCAATAAAAAACAAGGTTGGACGTTTCACGGACACGAATTTTTGGGTGGTAAAATGGCGAAAAAAATCTTTGAACGCTTGCACATGCCATTGAATCACAAAATGAAATTTGTTCAAAAAATGGTTATGATGAGTTCGCGACCAATAGTTTTGTCTGAAGATATTGTAACTGATTCTGCTGTTCGTCGCTTGGTTTTTGATGCTGGTGAAGATGTTGAAAATCTAATGACACTTTGCGAAGCGGATATTACGACCAAAAACCCTAATAAATTCAAGAAATACCATAAAAATTTCGAAATTGTTCGCAAGAAAATTGTGGAAGTTGAAGAGCGCGATCATGTAAGAAATTTTCAACCCCCAATTACTGGTGAAGAAATTATGGCGATTTTCAATTTGAACCCTTCCCGTGAAATCGGAATTTTGAAAGAAGCTGTTAAAGAAGCCATATTAGAAGGAGAAATTGCTAATGATTATGCTGCTGCTTATGAGTTTGTTTTAATTAGAGGAGCAAAATTGGGTTTAATTAAAGTTTAACGACTGTTTGAGAATAGTTTTAAAGATTTTATATAATTTTACTACAAATTAGAGATTATGAAAATAAACGAATTAAAATTAGAATTAATAGCCCAAATCATTTCAACTAATGATGAAGCAACATTGATAAAAATTAAAACTGTTTTAGATAATTCTAACGAAACTATTCTTGAAATAAAAGAACCTACAACTGCTTATGTTAAAACTGAAAAAGTATTTATTCTAAATGAATGGCAACAAAAGCGGATTGACATTGCTTTAAAACAAGTTGAGAATGGCGAATGTATTTCTGATGAAGACGCTCAAATTGAAATAGAAAAATGGTTCAAAGAAGAAGAAGAAAGATTTGGTGGACAGTAAATGCTCTTCTTACCAAGAAAAATATTTTTTATTATTGGAATAATCGAAATAAATCAACTGTTTATAGCCAAAAATTGGAACAATTATTCACTACAACATTGGTCACGGTTGAAAATTATCCAGAAGCAACAATTGCAATAAATAAAGAAAATATCCGAGCGGTTTTAGTAAGAGATTACTATTTGGTTTTTGAAATTACGGAATTGACAATAAAAGTCTTAGACATCTGGGACACAAGACAAAATCCCCAAGATTTTCCAATACATTAATATGAAAAAAGAAAATAAATCTGTACTCATTTGGCTTTTATCAGGCTGTGTTTTAATCTTCCTAATGGTAATCGTTGGAGGAATCACAAGACTAACAAACTCAGGACTTTCAATGACGGATTGGCACTTGGTAACTGATACTTTCCCGCCACTTTCTGATGCAAAATGGGAAGAAGCATTTCAGCAATACAAACAATTTCCTGAATACCAGAAAATCAATATTCATAATGATTTTACACTCTCAAATTATAAATATATCTATTTTTGGGAATGGTTTCACCGTTTAATTGGTCGCGCGATTGGAATGGTATTTATAATCCCATTTATTTACTTTTTGATTCGTAAAAAATTAGACAAAAGCACTATTAATAAAAGTATTATTCTTTTAGGATTAGGCGGATTACAAGGTTTTTTCGGTTGGTTTATGGTTCGAAGTGGCCTAATTGACAACCCAGATGTAAGTCATTTCAGATTGGCATTGCACCTCACAACGGCTTTTATAACTTTCGCTTATACTTTTTGGGTGGCTTTGGATTTAATCTATCCTGAAATAGTAAAAATTGAGAAATCATTACGGACAATTGCCCGATTTGCCTTGGCATTGTTGCTGTTGCAAATTATTTATGGCGGGTTTGTTGCTGGTTTAAATGCTGGTTTAATTCACAATCACTGGCCATTGATGAGTGATGGACAATTCATTCACGAAAGTGTATTTTTAGAACAAAAGAACTTGTTTTTGAGTTTTACAGAAGGGAAAAGTGGCGTTCAATTTATACATAGAACGTTGGCGTATATTGTAGTTGCGAGCATTGTATTTCTATATTTTAAAAGCAAAAAATTCACAATGAGCAGAGAACAAACCAATGGAATTAATCTACTTTTGGTATTGGTATTTGTTCAATTTGCATTAGGCGTTTTTACTTTATTGTATGGCGTTCCCGTTTGGCTTGGACTTACACATCAAATTAGTGCTTTTTTATTGCTTTCGGCAATGACGTTCACATTACACCGGTTATCAAAATAATATTTCTGACTATATTGTCGCATTTCGTTGTTTACATTATTATAAATGTCTAAACTTTCCGCCCAAGATAAATTCTTAGATTTATCAGATTATGGAAGACCTTTTGGAAAATGGTTTGCCAATTTGCTAAAAAATACCCGCTTCACCCCTATTCACGTTACGCTATTATTTGGTCTTTCGGGGCTAATTTCTATAGTTTGTATTTTGCAAAAACAGTATTTATTGGCTGGTTTTTTTA
Source organism: Bacteroidota bacterium (assembly GCA_947450355.1). Taxonomy (GTDB): domain Bacteria; phylum Bacteroidota; class Bacteroidia; order Flavobacteriales; family Flavobacteriaceae; genus Flavobacterium. The sequence continues at coordinate 2,107 of CANFVB010000120.1, read as the reverse complement.
TCATTTTAAAATCAGCAATTGATGCTGCTGATGGCGAATTGGCGCGATTGAAAAACACGCCTTCTTATGTTGGAAGATACCTCGATAGTGTTTTTGATATTGTCTTGAATTTTATGTTTTTAATGACCATTTGTTATGTCTCAAAAACGACAATTTGGTTTACACTTTTGGCATTTATTGGCATTCAATTGCAAGGCACTTTATACAATTATTACTATGTAATTTTGAGAAATAAATCAGTAGGTGGTGATACAACAAGTAAAATTTTTGAGTACAAATCGCCACGAGCTTTGCCGGGAGAAACCCAAAAATCGGTTGATATTTTGTTTATGATTTACACCTTGGTTTACGGAATATTTGACAAGATAATTCACGCCTTAGATAAAGATGCCTACAAGGTAAAAACGTTTCCAAATTGGTTTATGACGCTACTTTCCATTTATGGATTGGGTTTTCAATTGTTGCTAATTGCAATTATGTTGCCAATGAATTTGATTGAATATATAATTCCATTTTTCATTGTTTATACTTTATTTATCTTTGTGATAATTGCCATCAGAAAAACCTTTTTTAAGGCTTAAAATCACCATAGAATAAATCGATACTTGATAGCTAAAATATTATTTATCAATTATTTAAATACAATTACTTAAATTTAAAATATAATTGATTTTCATCCAATCCAATTTCTAAAATCCGATACTTTTTCACGACTTACAATCACTTCTTCGTCTTTAAAAGTTGGTAAAACAACTCTCAATCTCGAGTTGCTATAGACTACAATTTCCTTAATTGCTTTCATTGGAATTATAAATTTCCGACTGATTCTATAAAAATCTTTGGTATCTAATTCCTGTTCTAAAAATTCTAATGTGGATTCTATCAAGTAATTTCTGTTGTCGAAAGTATGAATATACGTTCCTTTATTTTCGCTAAAAAAACATTCGATTTCATCTGTTGAAATTACTTTTAGGTGCTGCCCTATTTTCACTGTAAATCGTTTTTTGAAATCTTGTTCCAATGAATTTTGAAACATTTTTTTAATTTTTTCAAAGTCCATTTGACTCGTGAAAATTTCCTCTTTTGATTTTAGAAAATGCGTCTTAAATTTCGAAATTGAAACCAATAATTCCTCCTCGTCAATTGGCTTTAAAAGATAATCAATTGAGTTCAATTTGAAAGCTCGTAATGCATATTCGTCATACGCAGTTGTGAAAATTACAGCACTTTTTATTTCGACTTTTTCAAATATTTCAAATGACAATCCGTCTGACAATTGTATGTCTAAAAAAATCAAATCGGGATGCTCATTTTTAGAAAACCATTCGATAGCTTCCTCAACAGAATGAAGCATTACTGCAACTTGAATATTTAGTTTTTGAAGTTTGCGTTGCAATAATCTTGCTGCTGGTTTTTCGTCTTCTATGATTATGGTTTTCATTTTGGTTGATTTTAAATTTTAAAAAATAAATTACAGAATTGACTTTTTATCTTTTTCCATAAATTCTTTAATTTTACGTTCTTCCCAGTTTTTGCCAAACAACAAATTACTTCCAAAAACGCTTGTTCCGTGAGCAAGTATTCCAATTCCCCAAAATAAAGCCGTAGCAAAACTTTCCCAATGCCAAAAGTCGTTTTTAGTAATAGAGTAAATTTGGATACAAATAAATATATTAATGATAAGATAAACCGTGAGGTGAACATAAAATCCAACGGTGCTTTTTACTCTTTTTTTCGCAGCATAATAACGTGCATCTTTTTGAAATTGATTTTCCATTTTGTATTAATTTACTATTATTATTTCCAATTTTGTTTGTTTTCTTCTTTATTTAAAATTTCTTGAATTTTGCGTTCTTCCCAATTGGTACCATAACCAAATGCTCGAAGTCCTTTCATTGTTAGTCCGAATCCCCAACCAAATGCAGGAAACCAAAACCATTGAAATTGTGATGAAAAGTTGAGGTTAATAAAAATAAGAAGCGGAATTACTACGCAATAAGAAATTAAACTGGTGTAAAATTTTCTTAGTTCGTCCACTTGTCGTTTTGCTTTGTAATAAGCGTTTTCTTCATCGTAATTTGAATTTTCCATAATTGTAATTTGTTTT
>CANFVB010000119.1 GCA_947450355.1 Bacteroidota bacterium | reverse complement strand
TCAAGAATTGGAAAGGCTCCAACAACATCGATTGATGGAGTTGTTTCCCCATCACCATTATTAAATCAATTGGGAGTTACCTATCCTATGCCAGATAGATATATTTTACTTCCAACAGAAGTTGCAGAAATTAAAACATTCACGGATGCATACAATACAACGATTGAAGCTGCTGCTGAAGCAAATGGCTTAGCGATTTTTAATGCAAAAGTAGTAATGGATCAATTAACTACTACTGGAATTAATGCAAATGGTTATACCTTGACATCTACGTATGTTTCAGGTGGTGCCTTCTCATTAGACGGGGTTCATCCAAGTCCAAGAGGTTATGCATTAATTGCAAACAAATTTATCGAGGCTATAAATGCAAAATATGGTTCTAATTTAAAAGGGGTAAGCCTTTATGATTATAGAATTATGTTTCCTCCATTATTATAAAAATAATTCATTTTGTATTTCAAAAACCATCTTACTCATAAGATGGTTTTTTGTTTTTAAATAAGTTTTCTTAGTATTAATTCAACTGCTAACGTAATTCGTAAAAAATCTTGCTTTTTTCTCAAAATAGTATTGATTTTTATGTTTTAAAAAATTATCTTTGCGCTTTGAAAAACAAACCTAAATAGTGTGTTTAGAAAATTTGAATTTCACAAACCTAATTAGCTATTTAATAAATACATAAGCAATGTCAAAAGTAATAGGAAAAGTATCGCAAATCATCGGGCCTGTAGTGGATGTAGTTTTCAATGGTAAAGATGTCGAACTTCCAAAAATTTATGATTCATTAGAAATCACTAAGAAAGACGGTACATTATTAGTACTTGAAGTACAATCTCACATTGGTGAAAATACAGTTCGTACCATTTCGATGGATTCTACGGATGGTTTAAGTAGAGGTTATGAAGTTGTAGGTACAGGAAATCCTATAAAAATGCCAATTGGACCAGACGTTTACGGTCGTTTATTCAACGTAATCGGTGATGCAATTGATGGTTTAGGAGATTTACCAAAAACAGGCGAAAACGGAATGTCAATTCACCGTCAAGCTCCAAGATTTGAAGATTTATCTACTTCGTCAGAAGTTTTATTTACAGGTATTAAAGTAATCGATTTGATTGAGCCTTACTCAAAAGGAGGAAAAATTGGATTGTTCGGTGGTGCTGGTGTTGGTAAAACAGTTTTGATTCAAGAGTTGATTAACAATATAGCAAAAGGTCACGGTGGACTTTCTGTATTCGCAGGAGTAGGGGAAAGAACACGTGAAGGAAATGACTTACTTCGTGAGATGTTAGAGTCAGGAATTATAAAATACGGAGATGAATTCATGCATTCTATGGAAGAAGGCGGATGGGATTTATCTAAAGTTGATATGCCAGGAATGAGAGAGTCAAAAGCTACTTTCGTTTTCGGTCAAATGAATGAGCCTCCTGGAGCTCGTGCTCGTGTAGCACTTTCAGGATTATCTATCGCAGAATATTTCCGTGATGGTGCAGGCTCAGACCAAGGAAAAGACGTTCTTTTCTTTGTTGACAATATCTTCCGTTTTACACAAGCAGGTTCTGAGGTTTCGGCACTTTTAGGCCGTATGCCATCTGCGGTAGGATACCAACCAACATTAGCTACAGAAATGGGAGCGATGCAAGAGCGTATTACTTCTACAAACAAAGGATCTATTACATCGGTACAAGCGGTTTACGTTCCTGCGGATGATTTAACCGATCCAGCTCCAGCAACAACATTTGCTCACCTTGATGCAACTACAGTATTGTCTCGTAAAATTGCCGAATTAGGAATTTATCCAGCGGTGGATCCTTTGGATTCTACTTCTCGTATTTTAACGCCTCAAATTCTTGGTGATGAGCATTATGACTGTGCGCAAAGAGTAAAAGAAATTCTTCAGAAATACAAACAATTGCAAGATATTATTGCGATTTTAGGTATGGAAGAATTATCTGAAGAAGATAAATTATCGGTTTCAAGAGCAAGACGTGTTCAACGTTTTTTATCTCAACCGTTCCACGTTGCAGAACAATTTACAGGATTAAAAGGAGTTTTAGTTGACATTAAAGATACTATCAAAGGATTTAATATGATCATTGATGGAGAATTAGATCACTTGCCAGAAGCAGCTTTCAACCTTAAAGGAACAATTGAAGACGCTATCGAAGCAGGAGAAAAAATGTTGGCAGAAGCCTAAAAATATAATTATAAATTGTGAATTATGAATTATGAATGGAGCAGCGCTTACATAATTTATAATTCATAACTTATAACTCATAACTCAAAAAGTATGATTTTAGAAATAGTATCACCAGAAGCAAAATTATTTTCAGGAGAAGTAACTTCGGTTTCTCTTCCAGGAGTTGACGGAAGCTTTCAATTATTGAATAATCACGCACCAATTGTTTCGACATTGAAAAACGGATTGGTTAAAATTGCTGCTTTGAGTTTCAAATTCAGTAAAGAATCCGCAGCAAAATTCACAAAAGTAAATGAGCAAAATTATACACTTGCCATTGCTTCAGGAACAATAGAATTGAAAGATAATAAAGTAATTGTTTTAGTAGATTAAACCTCTATATAAAATAGTAAAAGGGTCGTACAGCAATGTTCGACCCTTTTTTTGTCTAATTTTATCGATTTAGCAAATCTAAATTGAATTACTAATATTACCTGAGAATAGTTTTAAAATAAATCCATTGTATCAATATTCTAAAAAAACCAAGTCGCCACAAAAATAGCTGTAATCACACAAATCAAATCAACTAAAAGCATGGTTCCTAATGCATAACGGGTGTTTTTTATATTAACAGAACCAAAGTAAACCGCGATAACATAAAAAGTGCTTTCGGCGCTACATTGAAATATACTACTCAATCTTCCTGTTAAGGAATCGGCACCAAAAGTGTTCATCGAATCAATTAAAAATCCTCGAGATCCCGCAGAACTAAAAGGTCTAAGCAACGCAACTGGCAATGCATCCGTAATTTCCTTGCTAACGCCCATATTCGAAAAAGCAAAAGCAATCCACTCACTAATAATTTCAAACAATCCACTGTTTCTGAACAACGAAATCGCAACTAACATTCCCAATACATAAGGAAAAATGGTAACTCCAGTTTTAATACCATTATTCGCTCCGGATACAAATGCCTCAAAAACAGTCGTATTCGCTTCAGCAAATTTCTTCTCTTTAAAAAATGAAAAAATCAAAGTGAAAGCTATAATTCCAACCAGTATCAATGCGGAAAGATTTGAGGTAAAGTAATTTTTACCAATGATGTCCAAATGGTTTACATACATCAATAATCCTATAATTGCAGCAATTAATGTTATCAAAGCGATTACCAAAGAAGCGCTTTTGAAATTGATTTTTTGCTTAATTCCAACAATTAAAAAAGCAGCAATTGTTCCAATAAAAGAAGTGATAATGCACGGCAACATGACATCGGCGGGGTTGGTTGCATTCGCAGCCGCACGATATCCTATTATTGAGGTAGCAATTAAAGTAAGTCCCGAAGCATGCAAACACATAAACATAATTTGAGCGTCACTCGCTTTGGCTTTATCGGGGTTTATTTCTTGTAAACTTTCCATTGCCTTTAATCCAAATGGTGTTGCGGCGGAATCCAATCCTAAAAAATTTGCAGCAAAGTTCAAGGTCATATAGGAAATTGACGGGTGATTTTTGGGAACGCTTGGAAATACTTTTACAAATACTGGACTCAATAATTTTGCTAGTTTTTCTGAAGCTCCAGAAATGATTAATAGCTCCATCAAGCCACAGAAAAAGGCCAAATAGGCGAGAAGTGGCAAAATCAAATCAAGCAATGTGCTTTTACAAGTGGGAAGTAAACCATCAGATTTTTGAACACCGCTGAAAATTTTTACGGTTTTTGCCGAATAAACGTAAGTCGTATCAGGGTTTGAAGCGATTTTATCTACTACAATCGTTTTGTCGGGAGCATTTTCGATACTATCCTTAATAAAAAATGGAACTTGATTGAGGTATTTTTCTGATATTAAAATTGGATCGTCTTTTTTTCCATTTATAATAAAATCAAGCGTATAACTATTGCCAGAAAACAAACTGATTACAATAAATGCAATTGAAGAAATAAATATAACCAACCAAAATCTACTTAAAACCATAATTTGTATTTTTTGTAAATGTAAAAAAGTTAAACACAAATTTCACAAATTATCACAAATTATCACAAATTAATCTGTGTGAATCTGTAAAATCTGTGTTCCTTATATTTACACGTGAATGATTTCCTCGTCAATCAGCAAATCTTCCCGACGCAATCGCAAGAATATTTGTGCTACGGCAATCGTGTCTTTTTCGCAATAGGTTACAATTCTATCAATGTCTTTTTCGACATAAAAAACGTGTCCAACTTGACTTCCGTCGATGTCGCCTTTAGGAGAAGGAATTCCGAGGATTTTTGTCAGTAATTTTAAAGACGTAAAATGTTTGTAATCACCAAATTTCCAGAGTTCTAAAGTATCCAAATGCGGAATTTCCCATGGTTTTTTCCCAAATAAATTCAGTTTGTTTGGAATGGCAATTTGGTTGATAATCATTCTTCTCGCAATAAATGGAATATCGAATTCCTTTGCGTTATGCCCACACAAAACGTGTTGCGGTTTGTTGAAATGATTGTTCAAGAGATTGATAAAATCGTGAAGGATTTTCTTTTCATCGCCAAAAAAGGAAGTTACTCGAAAGTGTCGAATATCTCCTTTTATTGTGAAATAACCCACGGAAATACAGACTATTTTTCCAAATTCTGCCCAAATTCCTGCACGATCATAAAAATCTTCTGGCGTATATTCTTCCTTTCTTTGGTATTGTGTTTTGTGTTCCCAAAGGTCTTTCATTTCGGCATCCAAATCATTAAAGTCAGAGGCTTCTGGAACGGTTTCAATATCTAAAAAAAGAATGTTTTCAAGGTTTATTTTTTCTATCATTGGGCAAGCATTTTGTAGGTTTCATCGATATATACAAAAAAATCATCGCTGTGTGGCGACTTGTTGGTTTGGAGTCCTTTTTCGTTTCCTAATCTCACAATGATTAGCTCGTCTTCGGGAATTACGATTACGTATTGTCCCAAATGGCCGCGCATGTAAAATATTTTCTTGCCTTTGTAATCGCTCAACCACCAGCCATAACCATATTCTGGTGAAGCTTTAAATCTTGGCGTAATCGATTTTGCAATGAATGTGCTGTCTAAAAGTTGTTTGCCGTTCCATTTTCCGTATTGTTTATAGAGCTTTCCAAAACGGGCAAAATCTCTCGCATCACCTGCGATACAGCAAAATGCTTTTACAATTCCGTCTTTTTTATCGGTTTGCCAAAGTGCATCATTTTCGGCTCCCATTGGTTTCCAAAAATTCTTTGAAACATAATTTGGCAAACTTTCGCCCGTGGCTTTTTCAATTACCATAGCTAATAATTGTGTGTTTCCACTTAAGTATTTGTATTTTTGACCTGGTTCATCAACGCCTTTTAATCCTAGGATAACTTTACTTAAATCGTCAGTAAAATAGGCTCGTGTGGTTATTGAAAAAGGGCTGTAATAGGCTTCATCCCAATTCAATCCTGATGCCATTGAAGACAAATCGCCAACAGTCATTTTTGCTGCTTTTCCTTCTTTAAATTCAGGGAAAAAGTCCGAAACCAATTGGTCTAAACCTTTGATTTTTCCTTCCATTATGGCTTTTCCTAGCGAAGCGGAAACGATGCTTTTGGCCATTGAAAAGGAATTGGATTTAGAATTTTTATCGAAGCCATCATAATAACTTTCGTGCCAAATGCTATCGTTTTTTATGATTAAAAAAGCAACAGTTCCAATTTGTTTGTGAAGTTGTTCCAAAGCTGGAGTGGCTTTAATTGTGTTGTAGTTTTTGTGAATTGCCCAAGGTTGTGCAACATCACTTTTGGATATTGTACCGTTGTCAAATTCTTTGTAGTCTTCTAAATAGGCGGTTTGGTGTCCTTTGATATAAATTGTTCGAACGGCTTTTATCAAGTAATCTACATTAAAAGCGTAAGCTAACACGATTAATGTAGTTAGAAATAGGGCAACTCCGAGAAATAGTTTCTTTAATAATTTCATTAGGCTGTTTTTTAAATGGATGTATTAACAACTAGTTTAGTTACGAATTTACGTAATTTCTATGAAACTAAATTCATTCTATTGACTATTTATATATCACCATTTAAAAATTTGCTTTGTGAAATTTTCCACGACAGTGTTCCTAAAAATTTAAAACACTTTGATTGGATGGACTTTCGAGTTCGAGAAGTTCTTTCTTTCTCCACAAACCGTCTGCGTATCCTGTTAAAGAACCGTCAGTTCCGATGACACGGTGACACGGAATGACAATCCAAAGTGGATTTTTTCCGTTGGCTGAAGCAACTGCACGAATGGCTTTTACATCTCCTAATTTTTTTGATAATTCTAGGTAAGAAGTTGTTTTTCCGTATGGAATTTCGAGTAAGCCTTTCCAAACTTTTTGTTGGAAATCGGTTCCTTTTGGGTTTAATTTGAAGGTGAAACTTGTTCTGGTTTTATTGAAATATTCGTTGAGTTGAGTTATTGCTATTTTTAATACGTCAGGAATTTCGGTTGATACTTCTCCTTTATCGGCAATTGAAATATTAGAAATTCCGTTTTCATCACCGATAATTGTGGCTATTCCTAGTGGTGTTTTGAAGTTAGCAATTTTCATGATTGTACTGATTTTTAGGTACTATCTTAACTACCTAATTTATTTTGTTAATTTTTATATATTTGCAACACCGAGAGGAAGCTTCTTGCGATTATTCACTGGATGTTTACCTTGTGTAGTCCCGACTTTTAAGTTGGGACTATTTTTTTTATTTTTGTTTTC
>CANFVB010000118.1 GCA_947450355.1 Bacteroidota bacterium | reverse complement strand
GGGTTTAATTTCAATAATTCAAGGTCTTTTCGATTGAAATGAATTCTAGCAATGTCAAATATAAAAAAGAGTGAGAAATTTGCATATTGGCTATAATTTTTATTTGCGAAATAAAGTAAAACTCCAATTCCTGTCAAAAGCAAAGAAATGGCCAGATAGTCTTCTTTTCCAAATAACTTCCGAAATCGAATACGAATTAAGTAGGTAAGTATAGCAATCATTGCTTGGATTTATAATGACAAATATAGTTTAAAACAATAAATAAAATGTGTTACTAAAAGATAAAATAGGCATTGATTTAAAAATTTCTTAGCCCCGATGGAAGGGAAAATCCCGAGCTTTTTAGCGAGGATTTGGAATGACAGCGGGAATTGCATCTCCTGAAAAAGAGGGACAATTCGCTCCTGATTATTCGAAAAATTGCTATTAACTATTTACAATGTTTCACAATAACGCATAAAAAAACCGCTACTCTTTCGAATAGCGGTTTTTGAAATTAGTCTTTTATAGCATTTCCTTTTTTATCGAAGAAATGATATTCAAAGTACGTGTAAGCGTCACGCGGTATTATTTTTACCCATTTTTTATATTCAAAAAACCATTTTGAACGAATGGATGGGAATCCTTTTGTAAGGTATGCGCCTACGAATGGGTGTACATTAAGTACTACATTTGCTTGCGTTTTTACGATTCTATCAAGGTCAGAAATAATTCTGTCGATAATTAAAATTGGAGCTTCAATATCCCCTTTATCATTATTGGGATCTTCTTCTCTGGTTTCAATATTTACTTCTGGCCGTACTCTTTGTCTTGTTATTTGAACTAATCCAAATTTGCTCGGAGGTAATATTTTGTGTTTTGCTTTGTCATCACTCATTTCTTCTTTCAAGAAATCGTACAACACTTTTCTGTTTTCGGGATTTCCCAAGTCGATAAAATCTACTACGATAATTCCGCCCATATCACGAAGACGTAATTGTCTGGCGATTTCTGCGGCTGCTATCATATTAACTTCCATGGCTGTATCTTCTTGATTAGAAGCCTTATTAGAACGGTTTCCGCTGTTCACATCAATGACGTGAAGTGCTTCTGTGTGTTCAATAATAAGATAAGCTCCTTTGCTCATCGATACATTTTTACCAAATGAAGTTTTGATTTGTCTCTCTATGTTGTATTTCTCGAAAATGGGAGTGTCGTTAGATTGATAAAACTTAACAATTGATGTTTTTGAAGGCGCTATTTCTTGTAAATAGTCCTTGGTTTCGTTGTACAACTCTTCATCATCTATATGAATTCCACTGAAGGAATCATTGAAAACGTCTCTTAAAATTGAAGAAGCTCTGTTGAGCTCTCCTAAAATTTTGGACGGATGATGCGCGGTTGGTAATTTTTTACACATTGCAGTCCATCTGCCTAGCAGGTTCTGCAAATCTTTTTCTAATTCGGCTGTATTTTTGCCTTCGGCTACTGTTCTCACAATAACTCCAAATCCTTTTGGTTTGATGGATTGTACCAATCGTTTTAGACGATCTTTTTCTGTTTTGGATTCTATTTTTTGTGAAACAGAAACTCGGTCAGAGAAAGGAACGAGAACAATAAATCTACCGGCAAGAGAAAGCTCTGAGCTAATTCTTGGTCCTTTTGTAGAGATAGGTTCTTTAACGACTTGTACTAAAATTGACTGGTTTGGACTTAAAATATTTAAGACCGTTCCATCTTTATCAATTTCTTTTTCAAACTGAAAGTTTTTAAGGTTGAAATCCTTTATTTTACCTGCGCTTACAAGCTTTATGAATTTCAGTTGGGAAGCAAGATTAGGTCCCAAATCGTGATAATGTAAAAAGGCGTCCTTGTCGTGGCCTACATTTACAAAAGCAGCGTTGAGTCCGGCAACTGGTTTTCTTATTTTGGCAATAAAAATATCGCCAACTTGGAAGTTGCTTTTTTCTTCTTCTTTGTGTAATTCAATTAGTTTTCCATCTTTTAATAAAGCAAAATCTACGGCTTCGGAACTAGATCTGATGATTAATTCTTTATTCACACTGTAAATTTTTATCCCAACGATGAGTTGTAGATTTTCGGTTGTTGGTTGTTGGAAAATCCATCAACTAACAACTACCAACCATCAACTTTTAGTAAGGATGGATTAAACAATATTTTAACAGGTATTGAACCCGGGGAAAATTAGTTTGCAGTTTACAATATTCAGTTTTCAGCTAACTGAACACTAAATACTGAACACTGATTGCTAACTTTCAATTTCAATGAACTTGGTTATTCTAAAATAGAAAAAGTAGTGTTAAACTACTTTTTCTTCTTGTGACGGTTAGCTCTCGCTCTTTTTTTACGTTTGTGCGTCGCTACCTTATGTCTCTTTCTTTTTTTACCGCTTGGCATATCTTTAAGATTTTATTGATTAATAAATTATTATTTTGGTTCGTTATTTATTTTAACTCCCTCTACAAAAACTTTCGCTGGTTTGAATGCAGGAATGTTGTGTGCTGGAATTTTAATAGTTGTGTTTTTTGAGATATTACGACCCGTTTTCTCGGCTCTAGTCTTAATGATAAAACTTCCAAAACCTCTTAAGTAAACATTTTCTTTAGACTCTAAAGAGTTTTTTACCTCTTCCATAAATGTTTCAACTGTTGCTTGAACATCCCCTTTTTCAAGACCTAGTCTTTCTGAAATCTTTGCTACGATATCTGCTTTCGTCATTTTCTTTCTAATTAATAAAGTTGTACTGTTTTTTTGAGTTTGCAAATATATGAATTAAAAAAACAATTATTCAAGCATAAACAATTAAAATTTAATAACATAAAAAATTACTTTTGCAGTCAAATAATTAAACATGATTTTTTCTAACTCATTAATTCAATGGTATTTAAATAACAAACGTGATTTGCCTTGGCGAAATACTCAAAATCCATATTTAATATGGTTGTCGGAAATCATGCTTCAGCAGACAAGAGTTGCCCAAGGATTGCCGTATTATATGGCTTTCACCAATGCTTTTCCGACTGTTTTTGAATTGGCAAATGCTTCCGAAGAACAGGTTTTAAAACTTTGGCAAGGTCTTGGATATTACTCAAGAGCCAGAAATTTGCATAAAACAGCGCAATTTGTAGCTTCAGAATTAAATGGAGAATTCCCTGACAACAATAAAGACTTATTGAAATTGAAAGGAATTGGAGATTATACCGCTGCCGCAATTGCATCTTTTGCCTATAATGAAGCGGTTCCTGTTGTTGATGGAAATGTATTTCGAGTGCTTTCCCGCTATTTTGATATTGAAACAGATATTTCATTGGCTACAGCCAAAAAAGAATTTTCTGCTTTAGCATTTGAATTAATGCCAAAAAACGACCCCGCCAGTTTCAATCAAGCCATTATGGAATTTGGAGCTTTGCAATGTGTTCCGAAGAATCCGAGTTGCGAAATTTGTGTTTTTAATTCAAGTTGTGCTGCTTTACAAAAGAAAAAGGTGCATTTATTACCTTTTAAATCTAAAAAAATCAAAGTTAGTTACCGATTTTTTAATTATTTGGTCTTTGAAGATGAAGATTTGAATACCATAATTCAAAAAAGAGATCAAAAAGGAATTTGGCATAATTTATATGAATTTCCATTGATAGAAACAGAAGCCGAAGTTGAATTTGATAAAATATCAGGTTTGATTTCAGATAAATACAGCGAACAATATTCCATCAAGGCTATATCTGATTGGAATTCTAACGGAAAAATTCACAAACTTTCGCATCAACATTTGAATATTAAATTTTGGAAAGTGAAGGTAAAAGGGACAATTATTGAAGGAATTACAGCTCAAAAATTGAAAACTTTTCCTTTCCCAATAGTTATTTTTAATTTTATAGAAAAGGAATATAGTGTATTAACTTAAAATAGCTTACATTTGACTTTACTAAAATTTTCAAAATAAGATGAACGGAACAATAAACAAAGTTATGCTAATTGGCTACCTTGGTGATGACGTAAAAATGCACTACTTCGATGGAGGTAATTGTATCGGTAGATTTCCTTTGGCAACAAATGAAACGTATATCAACAAAACGACAAACGAAAAAATTAATACCACCGAATGGCATAATTTAGTTGTGCGTAATAAGGCAGCAGAGATTTGCGAAAAGTATTTATCAAAAGGAGATAAAATCTATGTTGAAGGCAGAATAAAATCGCGCCAATGGCAAACGGATGAAGGATCTACGAAATATACGACTGAAATTCAAGTAACGGAATTTACTTTTTTAACCACTAAAAAAGAGTCGGAACCTTTTAAACCAACAAATTCTGAAACTGCAGCGGGTCATTCTGAAAACGATATGCCGTTTTAATTTTTTAACTAATTTATTTTAATTTGGACCCGGAACCTCCCAGTTTCATTGCTATTTTTCAAAATTTAGATACTAATTTGCTGTTTGGCTTTATTGGAATTTTCGTTTTGCTATTTATATCAGCGTTACTTTCTGGTACAGAAGTTGCTTTTTTCTCTCTATCAACTAAAGATTTAGATGAAGTTTCAAAAGATGATTTTTCCAAAGGAAATTTAATAATTTCATTATTAGAAAAACCTAAAAAGTTATTAGCCACATTACTCGTGGCTAATAATTTTATAAATATCGGCGTAGTAATATTATTCTCCTATATAGGTAGCGATTTATTTTCGAACGTTGAATCCCCTTTAATAAAATTTATTTTAGAAGTAATTGTGGTTACGTTCTTAATATTGCTATTTGGTGAAGTGTTACCCAAAGTATATGCCAATAGAAATAATCTGAAATTTGCCAAATTCATTGCGCAGCCACTTTATATTTTAGATAAATTGCTTTCGCCAGTTAGTCTTCCAATGCGTGCAATTACAATTTATTTGCACGAAAAATTAGGGAAGCAAAAGTCAAATTTCTCTGTTGACCAACTTTCTCAAGCTTTAGAATTAACTTCTTCTGAAGGAACTTCTCACGGTGAACAAAAAATATTAGAAGGTATTGTGTCTTTTGGAAATACAGATACAAAACAAGTAATGAGCCCTAGAATTGATATTTTTGCAATTGAAATCAATGAAAGTTTTGAAAAATTGTTGCCAAAAATAATTGAAAAAGGGTATTCAAGAATTCCAGTTTATAATGATAATATCGACCAAATTGAAGGTGTTTTGTTTGTCAAAGATTTAATTCCACACATTGACAATAAAGATTTTGATTGGAAAGCATTGCTTCGAGCGCCATTTTTTGTTCCTGAAAATAAGAAATTAGACGATTTATTGAAGGATTTTCAAAGTATGAAAAATCATTTGGCAATTGTTGTTGATGAATATGGCGGCACTTCAGGATTGGTTTCTCTTGAAGACGTAATCGAAGAAATTGTTGGAGATATAAGTGATGAATTTGATGACGACGATTTGAGTTTTTCACAAATTAATGCCAAAAATTATCTATTTGAAGGAAAAATAAACCTGAAAGATTTTTATAGAATCATCGATGTTGACGAAATGCTTTTTGAAGACCGAAAAGGGGAAGCTGAAACATTAGCGGGATTTTTACTGGAAATTCATGGGAATTTTCCTAAAAAAGGACACAAATTAACTTTTGGAAATTGTACCTTTATTGTTGAAACGGTTGACAAAAAAAGAATAAAACAAATTAAAGTAACCATAGAATAATTATAAATGCTCAAAAAAAACATACTCACAGCGCTGATTTTAACTATTACGTTAGTGTTTATTAGTTGCAAAAACGAGTCAATTCCAAAGCCTTCGAGTTATTTGCGTTTGGATTATCCTATTGCGGAATATGCTCATTTTGAAAATGATTGCCAGTATACTTTTGATATAAATTCAAATGCAATAATCACTGAAAAAGGAGATTGTAACTTTGAAATTACCTATCCAAAAATGAAAGCTACTATATATTTAAGTTATAAACCTGTGAACAATAATATCAATTTATTGCTTCGTGACGCTCAAAAATTGACGTATGAACACGTGATTAAAGCAGATGATATTTTGGAACAACCCTATTTAAATCCCACAAACAAGGTGTTTGGAATGTTTTATCAAGTGGATGGAAATGCGGCTACAAACACACAGTTTTATGTTACAGACAGCACCAAGAACTTCGTCGCTGGATCGGTATATTTTTACGCGAAACCCAACTTTGATTCTATAATGCCAGCGGCAAGTTATATCAAAAATGATGTGCAAAATTTGATGGAGAGTTTGCGTTGGAAGAAATAAATAATCATCTATTTCAAAGAATATAGTTTAGAAACATACTTCCCAATTACGTCAAATTCAAGATTAATTTTTGTTCCAATCTTAAAGTTTTTGAAATTCGTATGCTCATAAGTATAAGGAATGATTGCAACACTAAATTCGTTTTTCAAAGAATTTACAACCGTTAAACTCACACCATTTATTGTAATTGAACCTTTTTCTATGGTTAGATTATTCAAAACAGGGTCGTATTCAAAAGTAAAATACCAACTCCCATTAGCTTCTTCAATAGATTTGCAAATTCCCGTTTGATCTACATGTCCTTGAACAATGTGTCCGTCAAGGCGGTCTCCCAATTTCATTGCACGTTCAAGATTCACAAAATCACCAATTTTCCAATCTGAAAGATTTGTTTTATCTATAGTTTCTTGAATAGCAGTTACTGTGTATTCGTTTTTATCAATTGCAATTACGGTAAGACACACACCATTATGAGCTACGCTTTGATCAATTTTCAATTCATCTGTAATTGACGAAGCTATTGTAACGTGAACGTTTCCGCCATCTTTATGAAGTGCTTTAATCTCGCCGAGGGTTTCTATTATTCCTGTAAACATTTCTTATTTTATTTTACTAAATTTGCACTTCAAAATTAGCAATAAATAACGTGTAGTCATGATAAAAAAAGCAGAAAATATAATCGTTGGAATTTCGATTGGAGATTTAAACGGTATTGGAAGCGAAGT
>CANFVB010000117.1 GCA_947450355.1 Bacteroidota bacterium | reverse complement strand
TACTTTTAACATTTCTTGGGCATCCGCAAAAACTGAAGTTGCTTGTTCGCCAACCACTTCATCTGTTAAAATCGCAGGATATTTTCCAAACAATTCCCAAGTTCTAAAAAATGGTGTCCAATCGATATACGAAACTAAAACGTCTAAATCAACTTCTATGGCTTTTGAACCTATAAAATTTGGTTTTATAGGCGTAAAATTAACCCAATCAAATTTTAATTTATTGGCACGAGCCTGTTCAATTGTCAAGAAATTTTTATCACGGCTTCGGTTCAAATATCCTTCACGTAATTCATCATATTCTAATCGAATATCAGTTGTGTATTTTAATTTTGTTTCGGAATTCAATAAATTTCCCGCTACCGTTACCGCTCTCGAAGCATCATTCACGTGAACTACAGTGCTATTATATTGTGGCGCAATTTTCACTGCGGTATGTGCACGAGAAGTGGTTGCGCCACCAATCATTATTGGAATTTTAATATTTAACCTTTCTAATTCTTTAGCCAAATAAACCATTTCATCTAATGAAGGCGTGATTAATCCACTCAAACCAATCACATCTACATTGTGTTCAATAGCTGCTGCAATTATTTTCTCGGGTGCAACCATTACTCCTAAATCAACGATTTCATAGTTATTACAAGCTAAAACCACGGAAACAATATTTTTTCCAATGTCGTGAACATCACCTTTTACGGTTGCCATTAGGATGCGGCCAGCCCCCCCCGCCCCCGAAGGGGGAGCTTCCAATAATGCCGATTCAATAGCGCTTAATTTTGTTGAAATTTTTTCAATTACGTCAAATATAGTACTAAGGACTTCTTTATTTGTAAAACGAATTACCTGATAACCTTCTGAAACAAGCCATTTTGTTCTTTCAAAATCGCTTATTTCATTCTCAGGTAATTGATGAATTGAACCATCAACTTCAATGATTAAATGATGTTTCAAACAAACAAAATCTGCAATATATTCTCCAATTATATGTTGGCGTCTAAATTTGTATCCATCTAATCCCTTTCCGCTCAAAACATTCCAAAGCATTTTTTCTGCTTCTGTTGGTTTGTTGCGCATACTTTTAGCATATTCCAAAAGTTTTGGATAAGAAATTGGATTGGCAGTCATCCATCTTTTTTCAGCTTCAGCTCCCCCTTTGGGGGTTGGGGGGCTTATAAATGGCAATAAATACGCCACGGCTTTTTTCATAACTCGTGCCGATTTTACTACTTGTGGCAAAAACATTTTTCCGCTCCCAAATAAATCGCCTACAACATTCATTCCTGTCATCAAATTAATTTCGATAACTTCGATTGGTTTTGAAGCTGCAAGTCTTGCTTCTTCAATATCTAATTCTATAAATTCATCAATTCCTCTTACCAAAGAATGTGTTAATCTTTCTTGGATTGTACCAGAACGCCATTCTTGGATTGCCTTTTCATTTGCTTTAAAATCCCCTTTTACATTTTCAGCGAAGTCTAATAATCGTTCGGTTGCATCGTCTCGTCTGTTTAATAAAACATCTTCAACGTGTTCTAATAAATCTTTTGGGATTTCATCATAAATAGATAGCATCTCGGGATTTACAATTCCCATTGTCATTCCATTTTTGATGGCGTGATACAAGAAAGCGGAATGCATTGCTTCACGCACCGTATCATTTCCTCTAAAAGAGAACGAAACGTTACTCACACCACCGCTTACGTGGGCGTGTGGAAGATTTTCTTTAATCCATTTTGTGGCTCGAAAGAAATCTAAAGCGTTCAATTTGTGTTCGTCCATTCCTGTGGCAACAGGGAAAATATTGGGGTCAAATATGATATCTTGAGCTGGAAAACCAACTTCATTTACTAATATATCGTAAGAGCGCTTGCAAATTTCGATTCGTCGTTCGTAATTATCGGCTTGTCCTTTTTCATCAAATGCCATAATGATTACAGCAGCTCCGTACCGTTTTACTAATTTGGCGTGATGAATAAATTGTTCTTCCCCTTCTTTTAGGGAAATTGAATTCACCACACTTTTGCCTTGCGCTACTTTCAAACCAGCTTCGATAATTTCCCATTTTGAACTGTCAATCATCAAAGGAACGCGAGAAATATCAGGTTCGGAAGCAATTAAATTTAGGAAAGTGGTCATTGCATAAACGCCATCAAGCATTCCTTCATCCATATTAATATCGATGATTTGTGCGCCACCTTCTACTTGGTCACGAGCCACAGCAAGCGCTTCGGCGTATTTTTCCTCTTTTATAAGACGTAAAAATTTTCGTGAACCTGTTACATTCGTTCGTTCACCAACGTTTACGAAGTTGGTTTCTGGCGTAATTATTAACGGTTCAAGTCCTGATAACTTTAAGAAGTTGTTGGTTGTTGGTTGTTGGTTGTTGGCCGTATCTATAATCATAACAACTTTTTATAATAATTTATAAATCCATTTAATAGCTTTTTACAAGATTGCATCTGGTTAAAAACAATATTAAAATTATTCTCGTCAATATATTTTTGGTCAAGAGCTACATAACATTGTGTTTCTAATTCATATAATGAACCTCTTGAAATATGCAAAAAATTAATTGTATCTTTTGAAGTTTGTCTTCCGCAACCTTCAGCAATATTTGAAGGAATTGAAACCGAACATCTTCTCATTTGATTTGTCAATCCGTAAATTTCTTCTTTTGGAAAAACTTTAGATAAATCGTAAATTAAATTTGTCAATTTTCTTGCTTCGATCCAAACTTCAAGTTTATTGTATTCCATATTTATTGTTGATTTTTATAAATTGATAAATTAATTTTATTGGATGGATTTCCCAACAACCATCAACTATCAACCGACAACTTTTCTTGGTTTATAATCCTTCGCTACTTCAGCAATTAATCGAATATGATCGGGATTTGTACCGCAACAACCTCCGATGATATTGATTAAATTTTCGTCTAAATATTCCTTGATTTGTGCTTGCATTTCTTTGGGCGTTTCGTCGTATTGCCCGAAAGCATTTGGCAATCCTGCATTTGGATGTGCCGAAATATTGAAAGACGTATTGTGTGCCAATTGTTTCAAATACGGTTTCAGTTGATGCGCTCCTAAGGCACAATTGAAACCTACGCTCAACAACGGAATATGTGAAATTGAAATCAGGAAAGCTTCCACGGTTTGTCCAGAAAGTGTTCTTCCAGAAGCATCGGTTATGGTTCCTGAAACCATAATTGGAATGTCGATTTTGCGTTCGTCTTTGACTTCTTCGATGGCGAAAAGTGCTGCTTTGGCATTTAGTGTGTCGAAAATGGTTTCTACTAAAAGTAAATCTACGCCGCCATCAATTAGGGCTTCAACTTGTTGTTTGTAGGCTATTCGCAAATCATCAAAAGTTACGGCTCTGAAACCTGGGTCGTTTACGTCGGGCGACATACTTACGGTTCTGTTTGTTGGTCCGATTGAACCTGCTACAAAACGTGGTTTGTCTGGGTTTTTGGCTGTAAATTCATCGGCGACTTCTCGTGCTATTTTAGCCGATTCGAAATTTAATTCGTACACTAAATCCTCGAGATGATAATCTGCCATTCCTATTGTTGTTCCTGAGAAGGTGTTGGTTTCTACGATATCTGCGCCTGCTTCAAAATATTGTGCGTGGATATCCCGAATGGCTTTTGGTTGTGTTAACGAAAGTAAATCGTTGTTCCCTTTTAGAGAATGTGGAAAATCTTTGAATCGTTCGCCACGGAAATCTTCTTCGGAGAAATTATAGCGTTGCAACATGGTTCCCATTGCTCCGTCGAGAACGAGAATTCGTTTATTAATTTCTTGTAATATATTTGCCATTTCTTTTTTTGACTGATATTAATAGAGAGGCGAAAAAATAAAATTATAGCCCCGGTTGTAGTGGAAATCCTGCTCTTTTTAGAGCAGATTGCAACGGAAAACGGGAATATGATGCATTAGAAAGCCTGAAAATTCGCTTCAAAAAAATAAAAAATGTTATGTGGAAAGTGAGAGAGAATCTCGGGTTATCTGTTTCCGATGAATCGGAATAGAATGTAGCACCTTCTTTAGGATTAAAGGGTTGCTAAGCTTTCAACGGGTCTAATCCCTCGGGCTTTCGTGATAACAGTCAGTACGTTTAAGAACGGTGCAAAGTACGGGAATTGGGTTTGAAATTGCAAGTTTTGAGTGTTTAATATTAAATTAATCACATAATGGTGGGATTTTGTGAGAAGAAACCCCCTTAAAATCAAAAAAGCTATCCTTAGATTCTGAATAAATTCAGAATAAATGGAAAGCTTTTCATTGGTCTAACTACTAAACCGACTACGGGTTACAAAGCCGTAGCAAAACAACACAACAATCTTAAAAACCTTTTTTGGGCAAAAAAGTCACGCTTTTACACGTGACTTTTCCCAATTTAATCGGTCTGGACGGGACTTAATTACATGACCAATTTAATTACAAAAATATTGCTTAATTTAACCTCAACTTTTTATTTGCATATCCAATTTTCATATAATATTTTAGGATCGTAAAATATTAAGGTTTTACAATCAAAACAGAAGGAATATCGCTCAACCAATCGCTTTGAGAATCAACCAGTTTCTTCCAACTTTCAAGGCTAATTATCATTAAATCGTGTTGGTTCAAAAATTCCTTTTCTATGGTTTTATCATTCAATAAAGTCATATTACTTGGGTATTTATTTTCTAAAGAATCAACCGCATTTTCAATAATAAAATTATTTTTGATATGCCCATTAGAATCTAAAACAGTTACTTTTGAGTCATTATTATAAATTAATTTTTGCGCATAATCCAATAAAAATCCGTCTTCCGAACCAAAAATTGGAATAAAAACCTCATTTATTTCTTGCAAGTTTTTATTAATTAAAATCCCAAGAGGCATTTTCGTTTTAGAAATTATTTGACGCGTTCTTTCATCAAAAGGGGAATTTTCAAACAGCCCTTCTTTTCCAGTAAACTTATCAATTAAACGATCTGGATTTATGATTCTTGTTGTAAATCCTAATACTTTTCCAAGAAGCGTTCCTTCAAAAATTGATTTTCCAAGACCCACAAGCAATAAATCGTATTCGCCTTGATTGGCAATATCCACGATGTCACTTTCAATGTCAACAGTTGCTTTGAAAACGGTAGATATTTTTTGATCTAATATTTTAGATTCGTTAATAATTGGCAGAAAACTATCGGTTTCATATTCGTCCATATTATAGGAATGCATTTCGTCACTTAAAATCATGTGCATCGCAGTAACGTTCACATTTTCCTTTTGTTTCTTAACCAAACTGCTCGCTAATCTCAAAAGCGATTTCCCTTTTTCGTTGTTTCCAAAGAACAATAAAATTTTGTATTTGCTATTACTTGTGATTTCTTCAGGAACGAAACTGTCCTTGGTTTTGAAAGCCCAATTGATAATATCTAAAGCTGGTCCAGTCATAAAAGTAGTTACCAATGCCATAATAACCATCATTGTAAAAACTTCTGGCGTAAGCACTTTTAAGTCTAAACCAATGTTCAAAACCACTAATTCCATTAGTCCACGAGTATTCATTAACGCACCAATTGTAAGGCTGTCTCTCCAACTTTGACCTACAAATTTTGCTGCTAATGCGCTTCCGAAAAACTTTCCAACAACAGCTACAAGAATAATAAAACCTGTAACTTTCCACATATAAGGATCATTAATCAACCCGATTTGAGTTCGTAAACCTGTAAATACAAAAAACAAAGGCAACAATAATATTACCGAAACATCTTCTACTTTTTCAATAAATATAGTTCTGAATTTTGAAATATCGGGCATAATAACTCCAGTCATAAAAGCCCCAAATAAGGCGTGAATTCCAATTATATTCGTTGCATAAGACGAAAGAATTAAAGTCAAGAAAAATATTGCAACAACTGGTTTACTTAAATTTTCACTTGATGCATATAAATCACCGACTTTTTTTAGGAATGGTTTTACGATAAAAATCATTACAATTACATATAAAAACGCAAGTGCAATTACATACAAAGCACTATCAAATGTTCCTGCTTTTACAATTGCAATTACAACGGCTAGCAAACACCAAGCGGTAATATCATCGGCTGCAGCGCAAGTAATTACGATGGCTCCCAATCTTGTTTTATGAATTCCACGTTCTTGAACAATTCTGGCTAAAACTGGAAATGCGGTAATACTCATCGCAATTCCCATAAACATACTGAAAGATAAAAACGGAATTCCTTCGGGTGCAAATGATTTGTAAACATAA
This sequence comes from Bacteroidota bacterium, assembly GCA_947450355.1. Classification (GTDB taxonomy): domain Bacteria; phylum Bacteroidota; class Bacteroidia; order Flavobacteriales; family Flavobacteriaceae; genus Flavobacterium. The sequence continues at coordinate 872 of CANFVB010000117.1, read as the reverse complement.
AACGCTAGCCCAATTCCAAGCGCAAAAGGGATTACAATACTGGCGTGGCTAATTACAACTGCCTCATTGGCTTTATTTCTTAAAACTTTTAAATCCAATTCCATTCCAATGACAAACATAAAAAGGATAAGACCAATTTGACTTAAAAACTGAAGGTTTCCCAATGATTGTATCGGAAATAATGCCATTGAAAATTCGGGAAAGTACATTCCTAATAAGGAAGGTCCAAGAAAAATTCCTGCAATAATTTCACCAATTACGGATGGTTGACCAATTTTTCTGAAAATCCAACCAAAAAAACGAGCAACTATGATAATTGTAATTATTTGTGCCAACAAAATCGCTAATGGATCTTGAAAATTGAGAACCATTGACGAAATAAAATCGTTCCAATGGTTATTAGGTTTTGCAATTGTTGTTACTGTTTTTGCCGTTTCTAAAAGCTTTCCTTTTGAAATAATCCAATAGATTAATGCTGTAAAACCGCCGGTTACAGTAAAATAAAAAAAGGTATTTTTATAGTTTTTCATAGATTATTAAGCGGTTTTTAAAAAGATTTGAAGTGCAAAGATTCAAAAATCAAATATATGAATAATTATAATTCCTAAATGATTACACAAATATAAAATTGGAATTTATTTAATAACAATTATTTGAATAAAATAATTTCTGAATTTCTATAAATTTTATAGGTTTTAATTACCTTTGCTCGCATTAAAATCTTTTATGAAAAAGACATTGAAGGTAGGTTTTTGGGAATTTATCGCCCGATTAATTCTTACTTATAGAATCACAATACTGGTAATTATCGTTGCCATCACAATTTTCCTTGGTTTGCAATGGAAAAACTTAAGTATGACCTATACTGAAGC
>CANFVB010000116.1 GCA_947450355.1 Bacteroidota bacterium | reverse complement strand
TCGGCTTCAATTCGAGTTTTGAAATTTCCAACCCAAACTTTATAAGCAGGTGTGTAAAAAACGATTGTTCCGTCAAAAGCTAAAAAATCTCGCTTGAAATCGTTTAATGTCTTTTTAGAAGTTTCACTATCACCATTATAGATTTGAATTTTATAAATATCATTTACAGTAATTGAAGCATTTATTTTTCTTTTTTCATTTAATAAATTTTCAAATTTTTGGTTTTGAGAAACGCTAACTTTTTCATCTTGAGCATATAAATTTGAGTTGGATAAACAAAAAATTATTGCGCATTGAAAAGCTGTTGCTAAGGTTAAAATTTTCATAAAGTGGTGATTTTTATACAAATGTACTCTTTATTAAATACCTTAAAATGTTTTTACTATTTAGAATTAATATAAATTGATATTTTAGATAGTTTAAGGGTTTTGAGAATAGTTCTTAAGTCGTATTTTTGTCCAAGTTTTAAAAGAGCTATTGTGTTTGAACGTAATATTTCCGACAAATACAAAGCTTTATTTTAGTCGATAATTAGTATAATAATATGAAAAACGTGGGTGACCATAATTCGATTTCAAGAAGTTTGATTTTTAGTTTTGCAGCAATGCTGGCTTTATCAGTTACTTCATTAGCGCAAACGGCGGCTCCTGCTGCTCCCGCGCCTGCACCTACAGCAGTTGCTGCTCCAGCAGCTTCAGGTGGAGATCCTGTAAAAGGAAAAGAACTTTTCAATTCTAATTGTGCTGCCTGTCATAAGCTTGATGCTAAAATGACTGGTCCTGCTTTAAGAGGAATCTCTTCAAGACTGACTAACGAGTGGCTTTATAAGTGGATTCACAACAGTCAAGGTTTGATAAAATCTGGCGATGCTGAAGCAGTTAGAGTTAGTGCGGAATTTAATGGTTCGGTCATGACTGCTTTTCCTCAATTATCAACAGGAGACATTGACAATATTATAGCGTATACATCTGAGCCAAAAGCAGAACCTGTAATGGCTCCAAATCCATCAGCTGCGCCTCCCGGAACCGCTACTAACACTGGTGGAATATCTAACGATGTTGTTCTTGGTGCTTTAGCCGTTGTTATGTTGATGCTTATTGTGATGCTTTTTTTAGTTAACAATGTACTTTCTAAAGTAGCAAAAGCTAACGGAATTGAATTGGCTAAAAAACAACCAACAACCCCAATTTGGAAAGCTTTCGCTCAAAATCAATTCTTAGTTTTGGTAACTTCAATATTCCTATTGCTTGCAAGTGGATATTTTGTTTACGGATATTTAATGCAAGTGGGTGTAGATCAAAATTACGAGCCAATTCAACCAATACATTATTCTCACAGAATTCACGCTGGAAGCAATGGAATCAATTGTAAATATTGTCACTCTGCAGCTCGTGTAAGTAAAAATGCTGGTATTCCTTCCTTAAATATATGTATGAATTGTCATAAAAATATTGCTGAAGTTTCAGATACAACTGCAACTGCGGAATATTCTAAAGCTTTCTACGATGGAGAAATCCAAAAATTATATAAAGCAGTGGGTTGGGATAAAGATAATCAAAAATATACTGGAAAAACGGAGCCTGTGAAATGGGTTCGTATTCATAACTTACAAAGTTTCGTATATTTCAATCACTCTCAACACGTTACAACTGCTGGAATTGAATGTCAAACGTGTCACGGACCAGTTCAAACGTATGAAATTCAAAAACAATTTGCGCCACTTACAATGGGATGGTGTATTAATTGTCACAGAAAAACAGAAGTTAAAATGGAAGGAAATGGTTATTATACTAAAATCCACGCCGAACTTTCAAAAAAATACGGAGTTGACAAGCTTACGGCTGCCCAAATGGGAGGTTTAGAATGCGGAAAATGCCATTATTAGTTGATTTGTTGATTCGGTTATCCGTTTAACCGAAACACAAGCTCACGATTAACCAAATAAACGATTAAACATTAAAAGAAATATGTCATCAAACAAAAAATACTGGAAAAGTGTTGAAGAACTAGACGTAAATAGTTCTATTGTTGATACGCTTAGAAATAACGAATTTGTTGAAGAAATTCCTACAGACGAATTTTTAGGAGATAAATCATCTTTATCATCATCAGCAACAACTCGTAGAGATTTTCTTAAGTACGTTGGATTTACTACAGCCGCTGCTTCACTTGCAGCCTGTGAAGGTCCTGTGCACAAGTCAATTCCTTATGTTTTACAGCCAGAACAAATCATCCCTGGAGTTGCAGATTATTATGCAACTACTGTTTTTGATGGTTTTGATTTTGCTAATCTTTTAGTAAAAACACGTGAAGGTCGTCCAATCAAAATAGATAATAATACTATTGCTGGTGCAAATTTTGCAGCCAATGCAAGAGTTCACGCTTCGATACTTTCATTATATGATGGTTTGCGTTTGAAAGAACCAAAAATTGCAGGTAAAAATGCAACTTGGACAAACGTTGATGCCGATGTAAAAGCAAGTTTAGCCGAAGCAAAAGCAAAAGGAGGTCAAGTAGTTTTATTGACAAATACGTTAGCAAGTCCATCAACTGAAAAGTTAATCGGAGAATTTATTGCTAAAAATCCAACTGCAAAACACATTATATATGATGCAGTTTCTGAATCAGAAGCGTTGGATGCTTTTGAAACAGTTTATGGTGAAAGAGCGTTAGCTAATTATGACTTTTCAAAAGCAGCATTAATTGTTTCTGTTGGAGCTGATGTCTTAGGAGATTGGCAAGGTGGAAATTACAGCGCTGGATATGCAAAAGGCAGAATTCCTCAAAACGGAAAAATGTCTCGCCATTATCAATTAGAAGCAAATATGACTTTGTCTGGTGCTACTGCTGATAAGCGTGTGCCAATGTCAACTGCTAATCAAAAACAAGCTTTAGTTAAAATATATAATGTTATTACTGGTGCATCTGTTGCGTCTTCTTTAGACAAAGAGTTTGATGCAGTAGTTACAAAAGCAGCACAACAATTGAAAGCCGCTGGAAGCAAAGGAGTTTTAGTTTCTGGAATTCATGACAAAAATGCACAACTTTTAGTTTTAGCAATCAATCAAGTACTTGCAAGTGAAGCTTTTTCAACAAGCGGAACAAGACAAATCAGAAAAGGTTCAAGTGAAAAAGTAGCTCAATTAATTAAAGATATGAACGCTGGAAGTGTTCACACTTTAATAATGAGTGGCGTGAATCCAGTTTATACTTTACCAAACAGCAAGGATTTTGTTGCAGGTTTGAAAAAAGTAAAAACATCGGTTGCCTTTTCATTGAAAGAAGATGAAACGGCTTCAATTACTACAATTGCTGCTGCAGTTCCACATTATTTAGAAGCTTGGGGCGATGTTAGCATCACAAAAGGTTCTTATGCTTTAACGCAACCAACAATTCGTCCTTTATTTAATACAAAACAATTTCAAGACGCTTTATTATCTTTTAATGGTAGCGCTGGGAATTTCTACGATTATTTAAAAGCGAATTCAGCCTCTCAAATAGCAGGTTCTTCTTGGAATAAAGTGTTACACGACGGTGTTTTTGTAGCAACTGTTCTTCCTACTGCAACTGCAACCACAGCAAATTATACTGCTGCCGCAAATGCGTTAGCGTCTGCCAAAAGCGCAGCTGAATTTGAATTGGTTTTATATACAAAAACTGGTTTAGGTGACGGTCAACAAGCAAATAACCCTTGGTTACAAGAATTCCCAGATCCAATTACAAGAGTTTCTTGGGATAATTATGTAACTGTTTCAAGAGCAGATGCTGATCAATTGAAAATGACCAATGAAATCGTCGCAAACGGTGGATTGAACGGAAGTTATGCAACACTAACAGTTGGCGGTGTAAAAATCGATAATGTTCCCGTAATAGTTCAACCAGGACAAGCAAAAGGAACAATTGGTTTGGCATTAGGTTACGGTCGTAAAGCGGCTATGAAAGAAGAAATGATGGTAGGTATTAATGCTTACTCTTTATATAATGGTTTCAATAATGTACAATCGGCACAATTAACAAAAGCTTCTGGAGAACACGAATTCGCTTGTGTTCAAGGACAAAAAACGTTAATGGGTCGTGGCGATATTATCAAAGAAACTACATTAGAAATATTCAATACAAAAGATGCTGAACTTTGGAATATCCAACCAAAAGTATCTTTGAACCACGAAGAAGTAGATGCTACAAAAGTTGATTTATGGGATTCATTTGATCGTTCTGTTGGACATCACTTCAATCTTTCTATTGATTTAAATGCGTGTACAGGTTGTGGTGCTTGTGTTATTGCTTGTCACGCAGAAAACAACGTTCCTGTTGTTGGAAAATCTGAAGTAAGAAGAAGTCGTGATATGCACTGGTTGCGTATTGACAGATATTATTCTTCTGAAGATTCTTTCGCTGAAGACAATGAGAAAAAAGAAAATTTCGAAGGTTTATTTGGAGACAAAGGTTCTTTGGGTGGATTTGGTGAAATGGAAAAAGCGGCGGATAATCCTCAAGTTTCTTTCCAACCAGTAATGTGTCAACACTGTAATCATGCTCCTTGTGAAACTGTTTGTCCTGTTGCTGCAACATCTCATGGTCGTCAAGGTCAAAATCAAATGGCATATAACAGATGTGTTGGTACAAGATATTGTGCAAACAACTGTCCTTATAAAGTGCGTCGTTTTAACTGGTTCTTGTATAACAAAAACAGCGAATTCGATTATCACATGAATGATGATTTAGGGCGTATGGTATTGAATCCAGATGTAAACGTTCGTTCAAGAGGGGTTATGGAAAAATGTTCAATGTGTATTCAAATGACACAAGCAACAATTTTGAAAGCCAAAAATGAAGGTAGAGAAGTTATCGAAGGTGAATTCCAAACTGCATGTTCAAAAGCTTGTTCTACTGGAGCAATGGTTTTTGGAGATATAAATGTAAAAGAAAGTCCAATAGCTAAATTAGTGGAAGACGAAAGGATGTATCATTTATTAGAGCACGTTGGAACAAAACCAAATGTTATCTATCACGTTAAAGTTAGAAATACATAAAATTAGGAAATTGTAATTAGTGAAATTTAGGTTTCATTAATTTCATTTCTAACTTTATAACTATATAATAAATTAATAAAATAAAAAAAGGATATGTCTCATATATACGATTCTAGTATTAGAAAACCTTTAGTTATAGGAAATAAAACCTATCACGATGTTACCGTAGACGTAGCTGCGCCTGTTGAAGGTAAAGCAAATAAACATTGGTGGATTGTTTTTTCAATCGCATTAGCCGCTTTCCTTTGGGGAATAGGTTGTATTATTTATACTGTTTCAACTGGTATTGGAACATGGGGATTGAATAAAACTGTTGGTTGGGCTTGGGATATCACAAACTTCGTTTGGTGGGTTGGTATTGGTCACGCAGGAACATTAATTTCCGCTGTACTATTATTGTTCCGTCAAAGATGGAGAATGGCAATTAACCGTTCTGCAGAAGCAATGACAATTTTCTCAGTAATTCAAGCAGGTTTGTTTCCAATTATCCACATGGGTCGTCCTTGGTTAGCGTATTGGGTTCTTCCAATTCCAAATCAATTCGGATCATTATGGGTGAATTTTAACTCTCCTTTACTTTGGGACGTATTCGCAATTTCTACTTATTTATCTGTATCTACTGTTTTTTGGTGGACAGGTTTATTACCAGATTTCGCAATGTTAAGAGACAGAGCAATTACGCCTTTTAACAAAAAAATCTATTCAATTTTAAGTTTTGGATGGAGCGGAAGAGCAAAAGATTGGCAACGTTTTGAAGAAGTATCTTTAGTACTTGCTGGTTTAGCAACGCCACTTGTACTTTCTGTACACACAATTGTATCTATGGATTTTGCTACTTCGGTAATTCCAGGATGGCATACTACAATTTTCCCGCCTTATTTTGTGGCAGGAGCTGTATTCTCTGGATTTGCAATGGTAAATACCTTGCTTATCATTATGAGAAAAGTATCTAACTTAGAAGCATATATCACGGTTCAACACATCGAATTAATGAATATTGTAATTATGATTACAGGTTCTATCGTTGGGGTTGCCTATATTACTGAATTATTCATCGCTTGGTATTCTGGTGTTGAATACGAACAATATGCATTTCTTAACAGAGCGACAGGACCTTACTGGTGGGCATATTGGTCAATGATGACTTGCAATGTTTTCTCGCCACAATTCATGTGGTTCAAAAAATTAAGAACAAGTATTATGTTCTCTTTCATTATTTCTATAGTAGTAAATATTGGAATGTGGTTCGAAAGATTTGTAATTATCGTTACTTCATTACACAGAGATTACCTTCCGTCTTCATGGACAATGTTCTCGCCTACTTTCGTAGATATTGGAATTTTCATTGGAACAATTGGTTTCTTCTTCGTTTTATTTTTATTATATGCAAGAACATTCCCAGTAATTGCTCAAGCAGAGGTAAAAACAATTTTGAAAGCAACAGGACAGAATTATATTAAAGATAGACAAGCAAATAAAGATTCACATCATGAGTAATAAAGTTATTTACGCTATATATAACGACGATGATATTTTGATGGATGCCGTAAAGAAAACGCGCGCTGCTCATCATCATATTGAAGAAGTTTTTACACCTTTTCCAGTTCACGGGTTGGATAAAGCAATGGGTTTAGAACCTACAAGATTGGCAATTTGCGCCTTCATTTATGGTTGTATTGGAATTTCTGTAGCAACAGCTATGATGAATTTCATTATGATTCAAGATTGGCCACAAGATATTGGTGGAAAACCAAGTTTTAGTTACTTGCAAAATATGCCAGCATTCGTGCCAATTATGTTTGAAATGACTGTGTTTTTTGCAGCGCATTTAATGGTTATTACTTTTTATATGAGAAGTAGATTATGGCCATTCAAACAAGCAGAAAATCCTGATGTTAGAACTACAGACGACCACTTTTTGATGGAAGTTGCAGTGCATAATAATGAAGAAGAATTAGTTTCTTTCTTTCAGAGTACAGGTGCAGTAGAAGTTAAAGTAATAGAAAAGCATTAATAGAAGATATGAAAACGATATATAAAATAACAATTTTATTAGGTTTGTCAGCATTAGTAACTTCTTGTCATGATAATTTAAAACCAAATTATCAGTACATGCCTAATATGTATGAACCAGTAAGTTA
>CANFVB010000115.1 GCA_947450355.1 Bacteroidota bacterium | reverse complement strand
TCGTTTCGGGGTTAAATCTCCACCCAAACGTTTCTTCTTATTTTCCTCATAATCAGAGAATCCACCTTCAAAATAATAGACTTCAGAATTTCCTTCAAATGCCAAAATATGCGTACAAATTCTATCCAAGAACCATCTGTCGTGAGAAATTACAACGGCACAACCAGCAAAATTCTCTAAACCTTCTTCCAAAGCACGAAGCGTATTGATGTCCAAATCATTCGTTGGCTCATCCAACAAAAGTACGTTTCCTTCTTCTTTCAAAGTCATTGCAAGATGCAAACGGTTACGTTCTCCTCCAGAAAGCATCGAAACTTTCTTGTTTTGTTCCCCACCACCAAAATTAAATCGTGACAAATAAGCTCTTGAATTTACTTGCTTTCCTCCCATCATAATCAATTCTTGTCCGTCAGCGAAGTTCTCCCAAATCGATTTTTCAGGATTTATATTGGAATGCGCCTGATCAACATAAGCGATTTTTACAGTTTCTCCAATCAAAAATTCTCCAGCATCTGGTTTTTCTTCTCCCATAATCATTTTGAAAATGGTCGATTTACCAGCACCGTTAGGTCCAATAATCCCAACAATTCCAGCCTGTGGCAAAGTAAAATTCAAATTATCATATAATAATTTATCTCCAAAAGCTTTCGCAACATTTTTAGCTTCAATTACATTCGTTCCTAAACGAGGTCCATTTGGAATATAAATTTCTAAATTTTCATCCAATTGTTTTTGGTCTTCATTCAGTAATTTATCATAATTCTGCAAACGTGCTTTTTGTTTCGTCTGACGCCCTTTAGCACCTTGACGAACCCAATCCAACTCCCGTTCTAAAGTTTTTCTACGTTTCGAAGCTACTTTTTCTTCCAATGCCATTCTGCTTGATTTTTGATCCAACCAAGACGAATAATTCCCTTTCCAAGGAATACCTTCTCCTCTATCCAATTCTAAAATCCAACCTGCAACATTATCCAAAAAGTATCTATCGTGCGTTACCGCAATTACAGTTCCAGCGTATTGTGCTAAATGTTGTTCTAACCAAAGAACGCTTTCCGCATCCAAGTGATTCGTAGGTTCATCCAATAATAACACGTCGGGTTGTTGCAATAATAATCGGCACAAAGCCACACGACGACGCTCTCCACCCGACAAATTCTTGATTGGCGTGTCGCCTTCGGGTGTGCGCAATGCATCCATTGCGATTTCTAATTTGGTGTCGATTTCCCAAGCTCCAAGCGCATCAATTTTATCTTGCAGCGCCGCTTGACGATCCATCAACTTGTCCATTTTATCTGCATCTTCATAGTTTTCTGGAAGACCAAATAAATCATTTATACCATTATATTCCTCTAAAACTGCCATTGTTTCGGCAACTCCTTCACGAACAATTTCGATTACCGTTTTCGAATCATCAAGAATTGGTTCTTGTTCTAAATAGCCAACAGTATATCCTGGCTGAAAAACCACATCACCTTGATAATTTTTATCAGCACCCGAAATAATTCTCAATAGAGATGATTTTCCAGAACCGTTAAGTCCAAGAATACCAATTTTTGCTCCATAAAAGAAACTCAAATAAATGTTTTTTAATACCGGTTTGTCTGCTCCTTGATAGGTTTTACTCAATTTCTGCATTGAGAAAATTACTTTTTTATCGTCTGCCATTTTATTGTTTTTTAATATAATTATTTATTGTATTTATTTAAATTTTGCCTTTACTATTAAATTCATAACTCATAACTCATAATTTTAAATCCTTCCTTTCAACGCACTAAAAACCCACGCATTGGCAAGAAAACCAACTCCAACAGCCACAAATCCCCAACCTGAAATTTCACTGTATTTGAATACGCCGAGACCTATTAACAATAATCCCATAAGTATCATAATCAATGTTGCCCATCCTAAAACGGTGTTTTTGTTCATTCCCATAACTGAAGTTCGTAAATTTGGAGTTGCAAATATCGTTAAAAATAGTGTTTGTTTCAAATGTAAATTGATTTCATTCAAAATCAACATTTGAAATTCTTAATTAAAAATTCCGACTAACATTTCCTTTAATAAATCGTGTTGTGGCATTGCATTAGCTCCAACTCCCTTACTTTTAACATCAATATCTCTCAAAAGCGCTACAATTTGACTCACTTTTTTCATTGGATAATTTTTCAAAGCAACATCGTAATCTTTAAGAAAAAAGGGATTTACCTTTAAAACCGTAGCCACGTTTTTTGGGTTTTTATCTTTCAATCCGTGGTATTGCAATACTTGTATGAAAAAGCTAAAAATCAATCCCGTTGTCATTACCATTGGATGGTCTTTCGGATTGTCTGAGAAATACTGTGCAATTTTATACGATTTCAATTGGTTGCGTTCGCCAATCGCTTTTCGCAATTCAAAAATATTAAAATCCTTGCTGAAGCCAATGTTTTCCTCAATATCCTTGGCAGAAATTGTACTTCCAGCAGGCAAAATAATTTGTAGTTTTTCGAGTTCGTTGTTTATTTTTCCCAAATCCGTACCCAAAAATTCCACCAACATCGCATTTGCTTTTGGTTCAATAGAAAATTTCTTAGTCTGTAAAACCCTAGTAATCCATTGACCAACTTGATTTTCATAGAGTTTTTTACTTTCAAATACAACACCTGCTTTGTCAAAAAGCTTGGTTACTTTTTTGCGTTTGTCTAAGGTTTTATATTTGTAACAAATCACCAAAACCGTTGAAGGCATTGGACTTAAAGCATAACTTTCAAATTTATCAATTGTTTTCACCAAATCTTGCGCTTCTTTAACAATCACAACTTGACGTTCAGCCATCATTGGATAGCGTTTTGCAGCCGAAATAATATCTTCAACAGATACATCACGACCATAAAGCACCGTCTGGTTGAAACTTTTTTCTTCCTCGGAAAGTACATTTTCTTCAATATAATCTGATAATTTATCAATATAATAAGGCTCCTCGCCCATCAAAAAATAAATTGGTTTTATATTTCCAGCTTTAATATCGTTAACTATTTTTAAAACTTCATCCATTGATTTATGTTTAATGTTTAAAGTTTAAAGTTTTTTAGCATCGTGTGAAACATTAAACCTTAAACTTTAAACTTATTTTATACTTTTGCTATATGAAGCAACTCCAGTTTCCATCTTATTCATTCCGATTCAAAAATAGTGAAAATAAAGTAGCAATTTTCGATGAAATCAGGAAAAAATTTATAATTATTACTCCCGAAGAATGGGTTCGTCAGCACGTAGTTCAGTTTTTGCTACAAGATAAAAAATATCCAAAGTCACATATAAATGTAGAAAAACTATTGAAAATCAATGATTTGAATAAAAGATATGACGTTGTAGTTTACAATCCTGACGGTAGTATTTTTATTTTAGTGGAATGTAAAGCACCAGAAATTAAAATATCACAACATACTTTTGATCAAATCGCAAGATACAATATGACTTTGAATGCCGAATATTTGATGGTAACTAACGGACTTAATCATTACTTTTGCAAAATGGATTATGAAAACGAGAAATACGATTTCCTACCTGAATTACCAGAATATCAATCTTTAAATTCAATGAAATAAGTGAAAATTGCCGTTGTCATACTCAATTGGAATGGAGTGAAATTGTTGGAACAATTTCTACCTTCTGTTGTTCAATATTCATCTGAAGCGTCTGTATTTGTTGCAGATAATGCTTCTACTGATGATTCAATTTCATTTGTAAAAGAAAATTTTCCAACCGTTCAAATTATAAAAAACGACTATAATTTTGGATTTGCACAAGGCTATAATGAAGCTTTGAAAAATGTCGATGCTGATATTTTTGCCCTTGTAAATTCTGATGTTGAAGTTACCGAAAATTGGTTGCAATCCATAATTGAAACCTTCAAAAACGAACCACAAACTGCCATTATTCAACCAAAAATATTAGATTACAAACGCAAAGAATATTTTGAATATGCAGGAGCTGGTGGAGGTTTCATAGATAAATATGGTTATCCATTTTGCCGTGGACGGATTTTTGAAACTTTAGAGAAAGACAACGGACAATACAACGATACCTGCGAAATTTTTTGGGCTTCGGGTGCTTGCTTTTTTATTAGAAGTTCCGTTTATAAAGAATTGAATGGCTTTGATGCCGATTTTTTCGCCCATCAAGAAGAAATAGATTTGTGTTGGCGAGCATTCAACAACAATCACATCGTTAAATACAATGGAAAATCCACTGTTTATCACGTTGGAGGGGCTACATTAAAAGAAGGAAATCCAAAAAAAACGTTCTTGAATTTTAGAAATTCCTTATTGATGTTAACAAAAAATCTACCAAAAGAATCCTTATTTCATGTACTTTTAATTAGAATGATTTTAGATGGTATTGCAGGAATCCGATTTTTATTTCAAGGGAAATTTGCTCATTTTTTCGCCATATTAAAAGCTCATTTTTACTTTTATCATCTCCTTTCAATAAATTATAAAAAGCGTGGAAAAACACAATTAAAAACATACTACAAACTAAAAAGTATCGTTTATAGTTATTACATTAAACGTGGCATCGTTTTTGAAAAGCTATTTTAACAATAGTTAAACTATTATTTTTAATTCCATTTATTTCCTTATTTTTGCAAAAAACAACCCTTATGAAAAAAATCATTTTAGCAGTTTCATTAGTCGCTTTATTAGCAACTTCTTGTGGCACAAAGAAAAAAATTGCGGCATTAGAATCTAAAAATAAAGAAATTCAAGATTTATTAAATACTTGCACAGTAAAATTAAATACTTGTTTGACTGAAAAAGAAGCGATTGCAAGTCAGATTGAATTTCTAAAGAAAAACAATTCCGATTTGATTTCTACAATGGGAAATATGACCACTTTATCAACTAAGGGAGCTCAGAACATTGAAAAAGCATTGGAAACTATCAAGGAAAAAGACTTGAAAATTACAAGAATGCAAGATGCTTTGACTAAAAAAGACAGCGTTACTCTTGCATTGGTTACTAGTATAAAAAGTTCGGTTGGAATGTCAGATCCAGACATAGAAGTAAATGTTGAAAAAGGAGTAGTTTTCATTTCAATTGCTGATAAATTACTCTTCAAAAGTGGCAGTTATTTAGTGAGCGAGCGAGCAAAAGAAGTGCTTGCGAAAGTTGCAAAAATCATCAATGACAAACCTACATTTGAATGTATGGTTGAAGGGCATACTGATAATGTTCCTTTTATTGGAAACAATATTTTGCTTGACAATTGGGATTTGAGTGCCAAACGTTCAACCGCAATTGTTCGTGTATTAACTAATGAATTGAAAGTAAATCCAAAACAATTAATCGCAGCAGGTCGTGGAGAATTTATTCCATTGGTAGAGAATAATTCTGTTGCAAACCGAGCAATCAATAGAAGAACTCGTATTGTTATCCTTCCAAAAATCGATGAGTTTTACGAAATGATTGAAAAAGAAATGAAGAAGAAATAGTGTTCAGTGAACAGTCAAACAGTGTTCAATGTACAGTTTGAAATAGTGATCAGTTTGTTTAGAAACACAAAAACGTCCTGAAAAATCAAGACGTTTTTTGTTATAATAATTACTAAAAAGTAGCGCTATTGATTTTAGTTCATTTTAGAAAATTTGAAACTGATTATTAATTTATTGAACACAGAATAATTTATTAAAGCACATCCAAACTTCCTTTTCCTTCTCTGACAACAACAGGTTCAAATCCAGATAAATCAATTATTGTAGAACCCATATTATCGCCATAACCTCCGTCAATTACCATATCAACGAGGTTTTGCCATTTCTCAAAAATCAATTCTGGGTCGGTAGAATATTCCAAAACGGCATCTTCATCGTGAATGGATGTCGAAACTATTGGATTTCCCAATTGGCGCACAATTTCAAGTGCAATCGCATTATCAGGAACCCGAATTCCAACAGTAGTTTTCTTTTTGAATTCTTTTGGTAAACTATTATTTCCAGGTAAAATAAAAGTATAAGGTCCTGGTAAAGCTCTTTTTAAAATTTTAAAAGTTGCGGTGTCTATTTGCTTCACATAATCTGAAATGTGACTCAAATCGGAACAAATAAAAGAAAAATTGGCTTTTTCCAACTTAACTCCTTTAATTTTCGCAATGCGTTCCAATGCTTTGGTATTCGTAATATCGCAACCCAAACCATAAACGGTATCTGTTGGATAAATCACCAAACCGCCATTTTTCAATACGTCAACCACTTTTTTGATAGCGGCTTCGTTGGGTTTGTCTTCGTATATTTTTATAAATTGTGCCATTTTTTTTGTTTAAATGTTTAAGGTTTAAATGTTTGAAACTTTTATTGAAAGTATGAACTTTTCAAGATAAATTAACTAACATCTTAAATTGGCTTTGGTACATTTATATCATTAGCAATGTTAATGTGGCTAAAACAAAATAGAAAAGAGCCAAACTATATGTCAATTTATGATATTTTGATATTTGTCTGTATTTATAATTTTTATATGCTATAAAACTCATTGCAATTGGCGCTCCAAATATAAGATAAAATGTTCCTAATGATGCTGCTCCCGACCATTCCATAAAAAAAGTTGTCAATGCTACAATTAGAAAACCACCATAAGTTATGAAGATTGTAAATATTGCTAATATTGGGGGATGAATTATTTTCATATTTATAATACGCTTTCTAAGTCTAAGAAAAAACAAAAGTCCTAAAAGGGGAACTATGAAGAGAATAATTATTGCTATTATTAATTGTTTTATGTCCAATTTGTTTTCATTTTTATAAAATTAATTTACCCGATTACATCCAATTTTGCAAAACGCAGTAATAATTTCTTAATTCCGCCAACTTCAAATTTGATTTCTGCTTTTTTATCTGCGCCAACGCCTTCTAAATTAATGACTTCGCCTTTTCCAAAACGTTCGTGCATTACAACATTTCCAATCGTTAATTTGTTGTCAAATAAATTAGCCGCTCCCGAATTATTGGTTGACAAGGGTTTCAGTTTACGAATAGTATTATTCGAATTTATTCCCCCTTCGGGGGTTAGGGGGCCTGGTGGCGTTCCTCCTATTGGCTTAGCCAAACGCAATTTTGATTTATCGACATCGCCAAAAATATCGCTATCAATCATTGGTTTGTACCTATAATTATTTTCTTCAGGCGTTAAATATTCCAAATATTG
>CANFVB010000114.1 GCA_947450355.1 Bacteroidota bacterium | reverse complement strand
TTGCTTATAATGACGAGAAGAATAACACAGTATTGATTGATAAAATTAAAAAATTCATAGCAACAAGACCAACAGATAAATTAATTTTATCAACGGACATCTATACTTTGACTGAAAATTTCATTGTAATTCACGGGTTGATTACAGAAGAATTTGCAAAAGGAATTGCTACGATTTTAAAAGATTATAAAGATTATAAAATACCACAAACGTCGATTGTAATTTCAAATTATAATTATCAAGTGGTACAGATTAATAAGAATATAGAGCAATATTTGTCTGCTCCAATTGTAGCACCAGCTCCAATTTCTAAAACGCCGGTTGTAGTGCCAAATGAAAATAAGAAAGAAGTTCAGAACGAAATTGATCCAAACCCAACGGATTTACCAGAAAACAATAATATAGATTTTGCTCCACCTTCAAATATAGGTGACGGAAAATCAGAGCCCAATTTAGAACAAGAAAATCTGCAACAAGAACAAATGTTGAAACCTAAAAAATAATAAAAATGTTTGAAAAAAGCCCAAAATCATATACCGATCTTTTAGGAAAAACCAACAGAATTGTAGAAGGTACCATCATAACTGGCGATATAAATTCCCCTGCCGATTTTCGCCTTGACGGACATTTGATAGGGAATTTTCAGTCAAAAGGCAAAATCGTTATTGGCCCTGCAGGCAGTATCAAAGGAGATATTATTTGTAAAAACGCAGACATTGAAGGCAAGTTTGAAGGAAAAATCCAAGTGGCAGAAATGCTGAATTTGAAATCAAAAGCTAGCATTCATGGCGAAGTGATTTGCGGAAAATTATCTGTGGAACCAGGTGCCGATTTTAGCGCTTCGTGCGTAATGAAACCAAATATTAAAAGCACAATTTCAAATGACGTTCAACAAAGACCCGAAGAAGCAAAACAATACTAAGTGGCTCGCACTTATTAATATCCCAATTCAAATGGGTGTTATCGTGTTTTTGTTTTCCTATTTAGGAAATTGGCTCGACGCAAAATATCCAAATACCAATACTATTTACGTCAAAATTCTGACATTAGTTGGCGTTGCAATTGCTTTTTACAATATCAATCGGCAGTTGAAAGACATTAATAAATCATAATAAAGCTATGAAATTAAAAAAATTTCAACCTCTTCTGGAAGTTTTCATCGCTTCATTTCTAATTTTTGGATTTCATAAAGCTTTTTTTTATTTCAATGAAAATAATGAAAATTATCAAAACTTTCATTTTTCATTAGAAACAATTTATAGTTTTTTCTTGGTTTGCTCACTAATTATTGTTTTTATTTTAATCCTTGTAAAAGATAAAAGCATTGATAATGTTGGGAATACTTTTCTGTTAATTACTTGCTTAAAAATCGGAATATCATTTGTGCTTTTAAATCCAATTCTAAATTCAGGAAATCCAAATATTGAATTTGAGAAAATGAATTTTTTTGTGATTTTCGCTTTATTTTTAACAATAGAAACGGTTGTTACTATTAGGATTTTAAACAATAATCAGTAAAGCGACACTCAAACCACTTTTAAGTCAAAAAAAGTCGTTTTAATTCTTGAATTATTAAGAAATAATGTACCTTTGCACCCAATTTCAGAAAGTAAACATTAAGACAATTATAAGAATATGGTGATTTCAAACAAACCACTTAAATTAATAGTAGCGATTTTAATTGCGTTTCTTCCAGTATTTGGTTTTTCAAATACGCCTTCGGATACCACGCAAGTACAAACTGAAACGACTGCAGTTTCCAAAGAAACCGAAGCAAAACCAGCTGACGAAACATCAGAAGTTAAAGCAAAAATTTTAGAAGTAATTGGTCACCACGTTTTAGACGGTCACGATTTTTCTCTTTTTGAATATGATGGCGAGCATATTGGTTTTTCTTTACCTATTATATTATGGGATAATGGCGCACACTTTTTCTCTTCTTCAAAATTCAATCACGGAGAAGCTGTTGCAGAAAGTAACGGAAATTACTACAAATTACACCACGAAAAAATATACAAAACAGATGCTTCAGGAACTTTAACTGGCGACGAACATCATCCTACAAATCTTCAACCAATTGATTTGTCTATCACAAAAGGGGTTTTAACAATTATGATTGTGGCGCTTCTAATGTTTTTCTTATTTACAAGTTTAGCAAAATCGTATGCTAAAAACGGAGGAATTTCTTCTGGATTTGGAAGACTTTTTGAACCAATTGTAATTTATATCCGTGATGAAATTGCCATTCCAAACATTGGTGAAAAACATTACAAAAGATACATGAGTTATTTATTGACCATCTTTTTCTTTGTATGGTTCTTAAATATCTTCGGTTTAACACCACTTGGAATTAACGTTACAGGAAATATTGCCATCACTTTTGGATTGGCAGTAATTACTTTTGTAATCACCAATTTAACAGCAAATAAAAATTATTGGGGACACATTTTCTGGATGCCAGGCGTGCCGTTACCAATGAAAATCATATTAGCACCAATAGAATTATTGGGAGTAATTATCAAGCCTTTTTCATTAATGATACGTTTGTACGCAAATATTTTTGCAGGGCACATCGTATTAATGAGTTTAATTGGATTGATGTTTATTTTCAAAAGTTGGTTGGGAAGTAGCTTGTCGTTTATGTTGTCATTCGCTATTTCTACAATTGAAATTTTAGTGGCGTTATTGCAAGCGTATATCTTTACGATGCTTTCTGCTTTGTACTTTGGTTCAGCAGTTGAAGAACATCATCACGAAGAGGCGCATTAAAAAAGTTTAATCGTTTTTTGTTTAATCGATTAACCGAATAAACAAATAACTGAATAAACGCTAAAGAAGAATGTTTAATTTTAATACATATTTTTATGGAAATTCCTAAAATCGTTGGAGCAGGATTAGTAGTTATTGGAGCTGGAATTGGTATCGGTAGAATCGGTGGTTCTGCAATGGATGCAATTGCTCGTCAACCAGAAGCTACTGGAAAAATTCAAACAGCTATGCTTATTGCAGCTGCGCTTATTGAAGGTATTGGTTTTGCAGCGTTATTCGCAGTAAACTAGTAAAAAAAACAAAAAGCTGTAACGGTTGGTTGCAGCTTTTGTTTACTTAAATTTAAAGATTAAAACTTCAAATTTGAAATAACATTTCATCTTTGAATTATAAAAAGTACATTATACATTATATATACTATGGAAAAGTTAATAAATGATTTTTCGTTTGGTTTGTTCGTTTGGCAAACAATAATTTTTGTAGGATTAATTTTCTTATTGAAAAAATTTGCTTGGAAACCAATCCTTGACGCTGTAAACGAAAGAGAAGAAGGAATTAAAAACGCATTACTTTCTGCTGAAAATGCTAGAAAAGAAATGCAAAACCTTCAATCAGACAACCAACGTATTTTGCAAGAAGCAAGATTAGAACGTGACGCGATGTTGAAAGACGCTCGTGAAATGAAAGAAAAAATGGTTGCTGATGCAAAAAACGAAGCGCAAGCACAAGGTTTAAAAATGATTGAGCAAGCGAAAGCGGCAATCGAAGGGGAGAAAAATGCTGCTTTGGCAGAATTGAAATCTCACGTTGCAACGTTGTCATTAGAAATTGCTGAAAAATTATTAAAAGACGAATTATCTAACAAAGAAGCCCAAGTAAAATTGGTTGAAAAAATGTTAGGCGACGCTAAATTAAACTAATATGTCAGGAATTAGAGCAGCAATTCGTTATGCAAAAGCCATTTTAGAAATAGCCGATTCCAAAGGAGTTGCTTCTGAAGTGAGTGCTGATATGACTTTGATTGCAACAACAATTACAGGAAATTCAGAATTGACGCATTTTATTCAAAACCCTTTGATTAAAACCGATACTAAAAAGAATGTAGTTTTAGAAGTTTTTGCTTCGGTTAATCCCGTAACACAAAGTCTTTTTCATTTATTATTGGAAAACAAAAGATTTGAAATTTTAGCAGCAATTGCCGTTGAATACAATAATTTGTTCGACGTAATGAATGGAGTTGAAGTTGCAAAAGTAACTACAGCTTTCCCAATGGATGCGGCTTTAGAAGCTAAAGTATTGGCAAAAATAGCTACTTTTTCAGATAAAAAAGTAACAATAGAAAACACGGTAGATGCTTCAATTATTGGAGGATTCATCTTAAGAATAGGCGATAAGCAATACAATGCTTCAGTAGCCAACAGATTACACGTATTAAAAAGAGAATTAAGTAACTAGTTATTTATACTATTATGGCAGAAATTAAACCAGCTGAAATATCAGCAATATTAAAAAAACAAGTAGAAGGTTTTGAAACTGGTGCTACATTAGAGGAAGTAGGTTCTGTACTTCAAGTTGGAGATGGTATTGCTCGTGTTTACGGGTTATCAAATGTTCAATACGGAGAATTAGTAGAATTTGAAAACGGACTTGAAGGTATCGTTTTGAATCTTGAAGAAGATAATGTTGGGGTTGTACTTTTAGGACCATCAACAGGAATTAAAGAAGGTTCAACTGCAAAAAGAACGCAACGTATTGCTTCTTTGAAAACAGGAGAACAAATGGTTGGTCGTGTAGTTAACACACTTGGTTTTCCAATTGATGGAAAAGGACCAATTGGTGGGGATTTATACGAAATGCCATTGGAAAGAAAAGCTCCTGGAGTTATCTTCCGTCAGCCAGTTACTGAACCATTACAAACGGGTATCAAAGCAGTTGATGCAATGATTCCAGTGGGCCGTGGACAACGTGAATTGGTAATTGGTGACCGTCAAACAGGAAAATCAACTGTTTGTATTGATACTATTTTGAATCAAAAAGAATTTTACGATGCAGGAAAACCTGTATTTTGTATATATGTTGCAATTGGGCAAAAAGCTTCAACTGTAGCGGGAATTGCTAAAATGTTAGAAGAAAAAGGAGCAATGGCATACACCATTATCGTTGCTGCAAATGCTTCTGATCCAGCTCCAATGCAAGTTTATGCTCCTTTTGCAGGTGCAGCTATTGGAGAATATTTTAGAGATTCAGGTCGTCCAGCTTTAATTGTTTATGATGATTTATCTAAACAAGCAGTTGCGTACCGTGAGGTTTCTCTTTTATTAAGAAGACCACCAGGACGTGAGGCTTATCCTGGAGATGTATTTTACTTGCACAGTAGATTATTAGAAAGAGCGTGTAAAGTAATTGCAAACGATGATATTGCAAAAAATATGAATGATTTGCCAGACACATTGAAATCAATTGTGAAAGGTGGAGGTTCGTTGACTGCATTGCCAATTATTGAAACTCAAGCAGGTGACGTTTCTGCATATATTCCAACGAATGTAATTTCGATTACAGACGGTCAGATTTTCCTTGATGGAGATTTGTTTAATTCAGGAGTTCGTCCAGCAATTAACGTAGGTATTTCGGTATCTCGTGTTGGTGGAAATGCACAAATTAAATCGATGAAAAAAGTAGCAGGAACATTAAAATTAGACCAAGCACAATTCCGTGAATTGGAAGCGTTTGCTAAGTTTGGTTCTGATTTAGATGCAGTAACATTGAACGTAATTGAAAAAGGAAGAAGAAATGTTGAAATCTTGAAACAAGGTTTAAACAGTCCTTATACAGTTGAAGATCAAGTTGCAATTATCTATGCAGGTTCTAAAAACTTGTTGAGAAATGTGCCTGTAAATAAAGTAAAAGAATTCGAAAAAGACTTCTTAGAATACTTGAATAACAAACACAGAGATACGTTAGATGCTTTGAAAGCTGGAAAATTAGATGACAACATTACGTCTGTTATTGAAAATGTAGCAAAAGAACTTTCGGCGAAATATAACTAAAATTAGTTGATGGTTGTTGGTTGATTGTTGTTGGAATTATCCAAGGAACTATCAACCAACAACTGACAACCAACAACTATAATACAATGGCAAACTTAAAGGAAATCCGTAATAGAATTACTTCCGTTTCATCAACGATGCAAATCACATCGGCAATGAAAATGGTTTCTGCAGCAAAGCTAAAAAAAGCACAAGATGCAATTACAGCAATGCGACCTTATGCCGAAAAATTAACGGAATTATTACAAAATCTTTCTGCAAATCTTGATGGTGATGCAGGTGGAGAATTTACGACACAACGTGAAGTGAAAAAGGTTTTAGTGGTTGCAATTACTTCAAACAGAGGTTTGTGTGGTGCATTTAATTCTAATGTAATTAAGGAAGTAAAAAATCGTTCTGTGTTTTATGCAGGAAAGCAAGTGGATGTTTTTGCAATTGGTAAAAAAGGAAACGATACTTTAAGCAAAACACATTCGGTTATTGACAATCAAAGTCCTGTTTTTGACAATTTAACTTTTGAAAATGTAGCTGTAATTGCAGAAGCATTAACTCAAAAATTTATTTCTGGCGACTACGACAAAATTGAATTGGTTTACAATCAGTTCAAAAACGCAGCGACACAAATAGTTCAAACAGAACAATTTTTGCCATTAGAAGCGTTGAAATCAGATAAAATAGCAGCAACTGGAGATTATATCTTTGAACCTTCAAAAGAAGAAATCGTTTTGACATTGATTCCAAAATCTTTGAAAACACAATTATATAAAGGGATTAGAGATTCATTTGCTTCTGAACACGGCGCCCGTATGACTGCAATGCACAAAGCAACAGACAACGCAACGGAGCTGAGAGACCAATTGAAATTGACTTATAACAAAGCGCGTCAAGCAGCAATTACAAATGAAATTTTGGAAATTGTTGGTGGAGCAGAAGCTTTGAAAGGATAAAAAAATAGTTACAATAACAAGAAAAGCCTCACATTCAAAAACGTGAGGTTTTTTTTATTAATGTAAAATCAGTACTTTTAAACTTTATAAAACCTTTTTAACTATGAAAAAATTACTGATTTTAACTTTAATCACAATGAGTTTAAATGCTATTGTTGCTCAAAATGACCCTAGCCGAAAAGGCGAACAGGCGAAGCAAATGTCTCCAGAATTACTTTGGAAATTAGGAAGAATAACTTCATTAGGGATTTCTAAGGACGAGAAAAACATTATTTATAAAGTTTCGACGCCTTCTGTTGAGGAAAACAAATCAAATTCAAAATATTATTCTGTTTCTGTAAATGGAGGAACTGCAACCGAAATCACAGATTACAAATCACTTTTGTCAGATAAAAATAGTTCTCCTGATGGAAAATTCACAGTTTATAAT
>CANFVB010000113.1 GCA_947450355.1 Bacteroidota bacterium | reverse complement strand
TAAAATCTAAGAAGTCTAATAATCTAAAATCTAAGTTGTCTCTCTTGCGTGAGGGAATGAAGCGGATAGCCCACAGACAAGTGTAGCGAAAGCGGAACTTGACGAGGACTTGCAGCGGAATGCCCGACCGAGTTTACGAAAAATGTTGTTTTTCCTCAAAACGTTCAAAACGAGGGCACGCCCAAAAGAAAAAAACCTCACATTCAAACTAAATTTATTTCAGTTTCCTGCAAGGGTTCTCTACTTATATTTAAAATCGGGGATTAGCTACCGCACATTTCACAGTCGTCTGGTCCTGCATTTTTAGCCAATTCTATCATGGCGCGGCATTCTTCTGGGGACATTTCTACGGCTTGTGCAACTACTGGAATAGCGGCTAATTCTTGTTCTTGAACTTCAATTGGCTCTGCTTTTTTGTCTCCGTCAATATAAACGAGATATTCATCAAAAAGGGCTGTTAATTTTTGAAAATCTGGGTTGTGAGAGGCTGTCCTTAATATTGAAAGAATATTAGTTTCCACTTTTAGGAAGTTCATTAAAATCGTTTATGCTTCGTTCCAGCTTATCTTTTTTGACCACAAAAGTTTTAGAATATTCATCGTGGCAACCAGGTTTTCTGCCTTGCAAAAATGTGAAATATTCAAAAGGTATTTGTCGCAATGCACTTCTGGCTAAAATGTCTGTTAGTTTGGGTTTAGAGCCAACTTGCATTACTACAATTGTTTTTGTAAAATATTTGGCTAAAGAGCGGGATAACAATGTTTCTGTAATGGTATAATATAAGAAAAAAACAATTGACCAAAAAAGATATGTTTCTATTTTGTCAAACGTATCAATCCGATTGATTATTCCTAATTTATATTCAGAAAAAATTAAATCAGCAGCAATGATTAATATCCATATTGTTAATTTCATTATCAATATATCAATAATAAAATTCAAAGCTCGAGTGGTTTTTGATGCTAGAATGTAATTAGGTATTGTATATTTTGTTTCCATTTTTATTTTCTTTAAAACAAAACAGCCATCAATTGACAGCTGTTTTTCTATATTCTTTCTCTATTTTCTAATTAAGAACCGCACATTTCACAGTCGTCTGGCCCGGCATTTTTAGCCAATTCTATCATGGCGCGGTATTCTTCTGGGGACATTTCTACGGCTTGTGTAACTACTGGAATAGCGGTTACTTCTTGCTCTTGAACTTCAATTGGCTCTGCTTTTTTGTCGTTATTCAAGGTAAATTTTATAGCGTCAACAGCTGCTTTTGTTCGCAAATAGTACATTCCGGTTTTCAATCCTGATTGCCAAGCGTAGAAGTGCATCGACGTTAGTTTTGAATAATTGGCGTTTTGCATGAACAAGTTCAACGATTGCGATTGATCTACAAAATACCCTCTGTGGCGGGACATATCGATGATGTCTTTCATAGACATTTCCCAAACGGTTTTGTATAATTCCTTTAAATCTTGTGGGATATTTAGGTTTTGAACCGATCCGTTTTCACGCATTAATTCTTGTTTTAGGTCTTCTGTCCAAAGTCCTAATTTTACTAAATCTTCCAACAAATGTTTGTTGACTACAATGAATTCGCCTGAAAGTACACGTCGTGTGTAAATATTAGAAGTGTAAGGCTCAAAAGCTTCGTTGTTTCCTAATATTTGCGAAGTCGAAGCAGTTGGCATTGGCGCTACTAAAAGCGAATTTCTTACTCCGTTTTTTAACACTTCTTTACGCAATGCTGCCCAATCCCAACGGCCTGAAAGTTCTTCGTCTTTCATTCCCCAAAGGTTGTGCTGGAATTCTCCTTGCGATATTGGCGAACCAACATAACTTGAATACGGGCCTTCTTCGATTGCCAATTCCATCGATGCGGTTACGGCAGCAAAATATAATGTTTCGAAAATTTCTTGGTTCAATTTTTTAGCTTCGTCGCTTGTAAACGGCATGCGCAACATAATAAATGCATCCGCCAATCCTTGTACTCCCAACCCAATTGGGCGGTGACGCTTGTTTGAATTTTCTCCTTCAATTACAGGATAATAATTTCTATCGATTACTTTGTTCAAGTTTCTGGTCACGCGTTTGGTAACGGTAAACAACAAATCGTGGTTGAATTTTCCGTTTTCAACGAACATTGGTAACGAAAGGGAAGCCAAATTACAAACTGCAATTTCGTCTTTCGATGTGAATTCCATAATCTCGGTACACAAATTCGATGAACGAATAGTTCCTAAATTTTTCTGGTTCGATTTTCTATTGGCTGCATCTTTGTACAACATATAAGGGGTTCCAGTCTCGATTTGCGATTCTAAGATTTTCTCCCATAATTCGTGCGCTTTGATGGTTTTTCTACCTTTTCCAGCGGCTTCATACGAAGTGTATAAGGCTTCAAATTCTTCGCCATAAACATCGTATAAACCTGGACATTCGTTAGGACACATCAACGTCCAAAGTCCGTCTTCTTGGACACGTTTCATAAACAAATCGGAAGTCCACATTGCAAAAAACAAATCTCGGGCGCGCATTTCTTCTTTTCCAGTATTCTTTTTCAAATCCAAGAAATCAAAAATATCAGCGTGCCAAGTTTCGATATAAATCGCAAAACTACCTTTACGTTTTCCACCACCTTGATCTACGTAACGTGCAGTGTCATTGAAAACACGCAACATCGGAACAATTCCGTTTGACGTTCCATTGGTACCACGAATATACGATCCTGTAGCACGAACATTGTGAATTGAAAGTCCAATTCCACCTGCCGATTGCGAGATTTTAGCCGTTTGTTTTAACGTGTCATAAATCCCGTCGATGCTGTCGTCTTGCATTGCCAAAAGGAAACAAGAAGACATTTGAGGTTTTGGCGTTCCCGCATTGAACAATGTTGGCGTAGCGTGTGTGAAGAATTTTTTCGACATTAAGTCGTATGTTTCTATCACAGAAGTCAAATCGTCTAAGTGAATTCCAACCGAAACTCGCATCAACATGTGTTGTGGACGTTCCACGATTTTCCCGTTTATTTTCAACAAATACGAACGTTCTAAGGTTTTGAAACCAAAATAATCGTAGTTAAAATCTCTATTGTATATAATGTGCGAATCCAAAAATTCGGCGTTATCCATAATCACTTTGTGAACTTCTTCGGAAAGCAAAGGCGCTTTTTGCCCGTTTCGTGGGTTCACGTAAAAATACATTTCGTTCATCGTTTCCGAGAACGATTTTTTGGTATTGGAATGCAAATTCGAAATCGCAATTCTCGCTGCTAATTGTGCATAATCAGGATGCGCAATGGTCATCGAAGCCGCAGTTTCGGCTGCTAAATTATCTAATTCTGACGTAGAAACCCCATCATAAAGTCCTTCAATTACTCGCATTGCTACTTTTACAGCATCAACTAAATCGTTCAAACCGTAACATAGTTTTTTAATTCTATCGGTAATTTTGTCGAACATCACAGGCTCTTTGTGCCCATCTCTTTTTACTACGTACATACTTTTTTGTTTTTAAAACAGAAAATCCCTTCGCTGTTTTTCGTTATTTGTAATTTATGCTGAACTCATTTCAGCATTTTTTTTGGAGCTATTTCCAGCTATCCATTGCAATCCACGCCCAAAAGCGTGGGATTTCCATTACTATCTGGGCTAGGGCTTCAGATGTATTGATAAATTTTGAGTACTAATCACGATTTTAAACAAACCGCAACTCTAAATGGTGTGTAATGTTTTTTTGCCACAGATTCACAGATTTTTAAATCATTTCTAATCTGCGAATCTGTGGCTAATTTCACAGATTGTTAATTTACCTTTCAGACTTTAGTCTGCCAATCCAACACAAGGACTTAAAGTCCATATTGGTTTATTTTCTAAAAATCAGCGTCAAAGCTAATTTTTTGAGCTTGAGAATCTGTATTCATAACTCCCGATTTTTGATATTCGGCTACTTTCTTTTCAAAGAAATTGGTTTTCCCTTGAAGCGAAATCATATCCATAAAATCAAATGGGTTTGTAGTATTGTATTCTCTGTCACAGCCTAATTCAACTAATAATCTGTCGGCAACAAATTCTAAATACTGCGTCATTAAAACCGCATTCATCCCAATTAAACTCACAGGAAGTGACTCGGTAATGAATTCTCTTTCAATTTTTAAAGCATCTACAATAATCTCACGAATTCTATCTTTCGGAACTTTATTCACCAAGTGGTGGTTGTGTAAATGCACTGCAAAATCACAGTGAACGCCCTCATCACGAGAAATTAATTCGTTAGAAAAGGTCAAACCTGGCATCAAACCACGTTTTTTCAACCAATAAATAGAACAAAAAGCACCAGAAAAGAAAATCCCTTCTACAGCTGCAAAAGCAATCAAACGTTCTGCAAAAGAATCCGATTCAATCCATTTCAAAGCCCAATCTGCTTTTTTCTTAATTGCAGGAAAAACATCTAAAGCATTGAATAAATCGTCTTTTTCAGCTTCGTCTTTTACATACGTATCAATCAAAAGAGAATAGGTTTCGCTATGAATGTTTTCCATCATAATTTGGAAACCATAGAAAAATTTGGCTTCCGCATATTGTACTTCGTTCACAAAATTTTCGGCTAAATTCTCATTTACAATTCCGTCAGATGCTGCGAAAAACGCCAAAATGTGTTTCACAAAATAGCGCTCATCATCAGAAAGTTTGTTGTTCCAGTCATTTAAATCCTGAGATAAATCTATTTCTTCAGCAGTCCAAAAACTAGCCTCCATTTTCTTGTACCATTCCCATATATCATGGTGCTTGATAGGAAAAATCACAAAGCGATTCTTGTTTTCTTGTAAAATTGGTTCTACTGATGACATATTAGGTTGACTTTAATGGAATTATAAAAAAGATTTATTTGTTAAATCTGAATTACAAAGATTGTGAATTATTGCGGTTAAAAAAAGCCAAACTTATTCACAATTGGCAATAGTTTTTAACAATCTTAAAAGTACTTCAAATTTTTAAACTAAATACTAAATTACTGAATATCAATATATTAAAATTACAATAAAATGTTAAAGTCCCGTAAAATATAGGAATTTTAATTTTTTGTGAAGCGTAAAAAAATGGGGGTTTATGAGGTGTTGTTTTAGACCATGAAATATAAAATGGAATACAATTATTAAATAAAAAGTTCCTTACCCGAAGGTAAAGTCCAGATTTTTTGCCACAGATTTTTACAGATTAAACGGATTAAAATATAGACTTAAAAACAATGAAAATTCTTTCAGAGTAACTTCTTTTAATTTGTGAGCGACAAAAAATCTTTTAAATCTTTTAAATCTGTGGCAAAAAAGAAAAAACTTTTACGAGAAGGCAAAGTCCAGATTTTTTGCCACAGATTTTCACAGATTAAAAGGATTTAAATATGGACTTAAAAACAATGAAAAATCTTCTAGGTAACTTCTTTCAATTTGTGAGCGACAAAAAATCTTTTATGTTTTTTAATCTATGGCAAAAAAAATCATAAATCATTCTATTTAATTAATAGGTGTAATAAGGTGTCGTATTTTAAAATATTTAATTTTAAATAGGTTTTTACTTTTTAGAGACTTTTGACTTTACGACATTAAAACTTTTGACTTACTTTCCTCAAAATTATTTTTTAATTTCTTGGGCAACTTTTTCAAGTTCCATATACCAATCTTCGCCAAATCGACGAATAAGAGCTTCTTTGACAAATTTGTAAACTGGAACTTCCAATTCTTTTCCTAAAGAACAGGCATCGTCGCAAATATCCCATTTATCATAATTGACTGCGGCAAATTCGGTAAAATCTTTCACCCGAATTGGATACAAATGACAAGAAACGGGTTTTTTCCAATCAATTATTCCTTGATTGTAGGCTTGCTCAATTCCGCAAAGTGCAGTTTTTCCGTCATAAATAACGTAAGCACAATCTTTTTCATCAATTAAAGGCGTTTCAAGATCGCCATCGGTTCCTTTTCTCCAAGTTCCTTGCGCTTCAATAGCAGCAATTCCTTCTTTGCGAAGAAAGGGTTTCACTTTTGGATAAATAGATTCAAGGATTTTGGTTTCCGCTTCACTCAAAGGTGCGCCAGCATCTCCATCAACGCAACACGCGCCTTTGCATGCAGATAAATTACACACGAATTCCTTTTCTAAAATGTCTTCCGAGACGATGGTTTTTCCTATTTGAAACATTTTGCAAATATAACTATTGTTTTGAATAGCACATTATATTATAACCTAATAATAACAAAGGTTTTAACTATTGTCGTATTAATTTATCTACTTTTGCAGCACTAAATAACAAAAAAATGGAATTCGACTTTAAAGAAATTGCAACTGTAGGAATGGTACTTTTTGCTGTAATTGATATTGTAGGAACCATTCCAATTGTTGTAGATTTAAGAACAAAACACGGGCATATTGAATCCGAAAAGGCATCAATTGTTGCAGCTTTAATTATGATTGTGTTTTTATTTGCAGGTGAAGGACTTTTGAAATTAATTGGAATTGACGTTCATTCATTTGCAGTAGCAGGTTCTTTCGTGTTATTTTTCTTGGCATTAGAAATGATTTTGGGAATTCGGATTTACCGTGATGAAGAAGCCAGTTCGGCATCAATTGTCCCGATTGCATTTCCATTAATTGCAGGCGCAGGAACAATGACGACCTTACTTTCATTGAAAGCGCAATATGCCACCGAAAATATTGTTGCGGCTATAATTCTAAATATAATTGTGGTTTACGGCGTATTAAAATCCTCAGCCAAAATCGAAAGAATGTTAGGAAAAAATGGTTTGGGCGTCATTAGAAAGACTTTTGGCGTTGTTTTACTTGCTATCGCTGTTAAATTATTTGCCGGTAATGTTAAAGGTCTCTTTATGTAATTTATTTTTTTAGTAATTTTACCACTTATTAAAAAATACAGAAATGAAAATTTTTACTTCGATATTAGTTGTTTTAGCACTTGCTTTAATTGTTTTTAATATCACTTTACTTGATTTCAATCATCTTTTTGATAGCAATAATTCCATAGCGCTTATCGGAATTGTAGCTTCAATTTGTGCTGTTTTAATTCTTTTGATTTTTAAAGTTTCCAAAAAAATTGAAGAACGAACTAAATAATTCAGTACTATTTGATTCGCTAATTATTGGTGGCGGTGTGTCGGGAATGTCTTGCGCACTCGTTTTAGGTTCAGCTCACAAGAAACCATTTATGACCGATAAAAAAATCGGAAT
>CANFVB010000112.1 GCA_947450355.1 Bacteroidota bacterium | reverse complement strand
GTTGTGGTTTGATTAAAGATTAGAAAAAACGATATTAGTTGCGTTGTTAGCTTCTAATAATCAAGGAAATAGAAGGAAATATCGAAAATAAAAATGCTCCTTTTTAGTGTTATATCGGCTAAATTGGGGCATTTTTTTGTTTGTAATGAAATGGGAGGACAGGTCGCGACCTGTCCGTACATAATCCAGATATAAATCCAGATAATAATAATGAAAATAATCCTGCACGCAAATAAAGGAAATGTGGTTTTGGTGGTTCGGAATCCGTAGGGACAGGTCGCGACCTGTCCTTATACAATGCGAACAATATACAATAATGCAATAAAAAATCAATATGAAAAGAAGAAAAGCAAATAGATTGAAAGGATATGATTATTCAAAAGATAATTTATATTTTGTGACATCGTGTGTGAAAAATATGGAATGTTGTTTTGGCGGTGTGTTTCGCGTAGGGACAGGTCGCGACCTGTCCGAACACAATGCGCATAATAATCCCGATAATTATTTCGATAATAATCCTGATAATATTCCCGAAAATAAAAATATTATGGATGCGGAAATGATTTTAAATGAATTCGGAATTATAGCAAATAATCAATTAGAATGGATGCAAAATCAATATCCTTATATTATCCTTCATTCTTATATTGTCATGCCTAATCATATTCATGCGGTAATCGAAATAGATTCTAATTTATTAAATACCGTTCCAAATCTTGATGAGCCAAAGAAAATTGAAAAAATAAAGTCGCTTTCTCAAATTATGGGTGCGTTCAAAACTACAAGTTCCAAATTAATTCATGAGGCAGGTACTATTGATTTTGCTTGGCATCGTTCCTTCCATGATCATATTGTAAGGGACGAAAAAGCTTATCTAAATATTGTAAATTATATCGAAAACAATCCAAATAGTTGGAATAAGGATACGTTTTATAAAAATTTGAATTAAAACAATTCTAATTGCGTGGGTGCATTCACGCTTTCCTGTTTTTCCTTCCCGAGATAATTAATAATCATCCCAAACTGTTTGTCGGTTATTCGCAAAATACTCACTTTGCCATAAAGCGGGACAAGTTTGTTAATCCTTTTTTCGTGAACATCGGCACTTTCTCCACTGGCGCAATGCCTAATATAAACCGAGAACTGCATCATGCTAAAGCCATCTTTCAGAATATTATTTCTGAATTGGGAAGCATTGCGGCGGTCTTTCTTGGTAGCCGTGGGCAAATCGAAAAATACAAACAACCACATTATTCGGTAGGCGTTGAGTTCCATAATTGAGGATATTTAATTTTCTTCTTCGTTCCCATAAAACACTGCTGTAAAGAAGCAGAAGTTTTTTGTAAAGCTACCATCAACGGGCTTTTTTCATCTTTGAAATAAACGGTTCTGGTTAAAACCTGCAATAATTCCGATTTGATGGCGGTGGTCAGTTCCTCGTCTTCATATTTACGCATAATTTCGATGACTTTTTCGTCTATTAAGGGACGAAAAGGTTCCATAATATCGTCAGCAAGGGCAAACGCATTGTATTTGTTTTTGTGATGAATGCCAATAGTGCATAATAATCCACTTCCAACTAAAGCTCTTGCTGTGGCTGCTCGAAGAATAGCGTATCCATAATTAAGGAAATTATTGGGGTAGTCACCAAATCGTTCTCGCTTGAAGGTAATTTTGTTTGCCAATTCTTTATCGCTTGGTTCAAAAAAACTCTTCCAATAATGTTGTGCTGCAACGCCTTCCATATTTGAAGTATCGCCACTTAATACTTTACTTGCCAAATAATCTAAATGATTTTTTGTTGCCGTAACTCTTTCTAAAAGTTGTCCTTGATTTTTTATTTTCTCAACAATTGTTTGCTGCCAAAGCACTTTTTTCAGAGGAAGACTGGCATCAATTTGATTTCTGAAAATTTCTTGTTGGATGTGATGCCCGTTGAGGTTTAGAAACATTCCGTTTGGCAAATGATTTTTTGTGCAAATGATTACACCCGTATTGTTTTCGACTAACAAATTCATTGCTGGAAGGCTAATGTAAATTTCTTGGTGATCGAGGACTAAAAAACCAATATCTTCTATTGGAATGGTGCTTTCTCGGATTTCGGATTGGATAACAAGTTGTAGATTTTTTGAAGTAATAGAAGCTTTATTTTCTATTAGGATTGATTTTTTTAGCATAATAAATTTGAATTAATTTAATAGGCTAATGTAGTTAAGTCCAGTTAGTTTAATCGTATTTTTTTAATTTGGTTATGTAATTAATTAGTTAATTTTTTATTTTGATGATCAGGCGTTGAAGCAATCTAATGAATTAGAATTGCATTTGTTTCTATTGTAAAAAAACTATTCTCATCGTATTAGCAAACTTAAATACTAATTTGTACTTTTGAAATTCAATAAAAATTAACATGAAAATCGTAATTTCTCCTGCTAAATCATTGGATTTTGAAACGCCTTTGCCAAACGATATTTATTCGGAAGCTTTGTTTCTAAAGCAATCTCGTCAGGTTCATAGCGTTTTGAAAAAGCTTTCGCCAAAAGAGTTGTCGGGTTTAATGGATATTTCTGATAAATTGGCAGAATTGAATTGGCAACGCAACCAAGAATGGAAAACGCCCTTTACGCCCCATAATGCACGTCCCGCAATTTTTGCCTTTGATGGGGAAGTCTATACTGGTATAAACGCACATACGATTCCATTGGACAAATTGGAAAATTTACAAAGTAGGTTGCGCATTCTTTCGGGATTGTATGGCGTGCTGAAACCATTAGATTTAATTCAGCCGTACCGCTTGGAAATGGGTACGAAAATAGCTGTTGGCGATGCTAAAAACCTATATGCATTTTGGAAAAACAATATTACTGCTGCTTTAAACAAATCACTGTCAAAAGGAGAATTGTTTGTGAATTTAGCAAGCACCGAATATTTTTCGGCAGTAGATATAAAAGCGTTGAAAGTACCCGTGATTACTCCAGAATTTAAAGATTATAAAGACGGAAAACTTAAAATGATTAGTTTCTTTGCCAAAAAAGCCAGGGGTTTGATGGTTCGTTATATTATTGATACTAACGCCCAAACTATTGATGAATTGAAAGGTTTTAACTATGAAGGATATTGTTTTGATGCTAATTTATCCACGGATTTGAAATTGGTTTTTACAAGATAGTTTTTAGGAAGGGTTTATTCGTTAATTTGTTTATTCGGTTATTTGGAAGAAGAGTTAATTCGTGGATTCGAGGATTTTTCTATATGTCAATCTGAATTTTACCTTTGATTTGTAAATCTGAATTTATGTCAGATTCTAAATTTTTATTTTAAAACCTTTTATTATTATCTTCTCTTTGTGGGTATTAAGTCTGGAGACTTTGCACAGCAATCCCGACTTTTAAGAATGTTTGATTTTTATTGAACACTTCGGAGAGCTGGATTTCATTTTGTATTCGTAATTTTCATTCTTGCGTATTCATTATTTGTTATTTCACATTTGTTAAAAGGAATTTACTATGCGTTAAAAGGAATTTACCATACGTCAAAAGGAATTTACCATACGTCAAAAGGAATTATAAATTTGACTACTAGGTTTGATTTCTAACTGATAATTATTTATGTATTTTATTTAAATTTCATTGTGGGCACAAGCGTGACGCTTGCGATAGCGGGGAACTGCCACTTTTGCCAAACCCGTGTTGGCAGAAGTTTTTATTTTTTTTTGGCTTCAATATCAATTTTTAATTCTGGTTGAGTTTGCTTTAAAATAATTTCATTATTTGATTGATAAAATTCAAAAAACACATCTGGACTAAACCCTATTAAATGAAATTTATTTTGAGATATTGGTTTTAATTCCATTTCATCTCCATACACCAAAACTGATAGACTAGTGTCTTTAACCGTAATTTTTTGAATAGTTCCGTTCTTATATTCATATTCACCACTGAATTTATTTAATAAATTTGAATTTAAAGTTACATATTTGGTTGGTGATATTCCATATATTATTTGTCTAATTTGTTTTGTAGGATACCAAATATTTTCATTATCATTATTTTGAAGCATTACTATTAGTATATCATTATCGATATGTCTTTCAATATAAGTACGATAACCTGGCCAGCTTCCACTATGATAAGATAATTTTCCAAATAATCCATTGTCTTCTAATTTCCAACCGAAACCATATCCTGTTTTTGTTCCATTATTTAGAATTGCGTTTTTAAAAATTTCATCTATTCCATTTTTGGATACTAATTTATTTGTATATAAACTTCTATCCCATTTTAATAAATCATTTATTGTTGAGTTGACTGCTCCGTCTCCAACAATTCCGTCTAATGTGTGAACATATTCTAATCCTTTAATTGAGTCGGGAAGTTGGTTTGTTTTTAAACTGTCAGAATAAACATATCCAAATGCGTAATTTTTAATATTTTGAGGTTTTAATCTTCTCGTATAAACAAATGTGTTATTCATATTCAGCGGTTCAAAAATTTCTGTTTTTAAAAATTCAGCGTATGATTTACCACTTACTTTTTCAATGATTGATGCTAATATTGCATAACCTGTATTACTATATTCCCATTTTTCATTAGGTTCAAATAGTAAACTTGGCTTATATTTTTCATAAGCATCTAAAATATCCTTATTATTAGCAATTTTAGTTTTATTATCCCAAGTATCGTCAATTAATAGACTATCTAAAATTTTCATATAGTCTGGCAAACCACTGGTATGGTTTAATAAATTGCGAACTGTAATATTTTTGTAGAATGATAATTGAGGTAAAATTTCGCCAATTTTGTCATCGTATTTTAATTTTCCCTTTTCTTTTAATATTACAATTGCAAAGGCAGTAAATTGTTTAGAAACTGATGCTAATTCAAAAATTGAATTTTCATTTAATTTTTCTTTAGAAGTTTCGTTTGCTAAACCAAAACTATTTTTATAAATAACTTTACCTTTTTCTGCGATTAGTACATTTCCGTTAAATTCTTTACTTGAACTTAATTTTTGAAATAAACTGTCTAATTTTTGTGTTTTTTGAGCCAGTAGATTGTTAGCAATTAATACTAATACAATTAAAAATATTTTTTTCATTTTTCTTTAAATTACAATTGTTCGTTTTTTTTGTAAAATTTCTGCCAACTTGTAAATAGTTCTGATAATTTCA
Source organism: Bacteroidota bacterium (assembly GCA_947450355.1). Lineage (GTDB taxonomy): Bacteria > Bacteroidota > Bacteroidia > Flavobacteriales > Flavobacteriaceae > Flavobacterium. Next base: position 2,085 of record CANFVB010000112.1, on the reverse strand, counting down.
GACTTATCAACCATAAATTGGGTCGTTTTGTCTGACAAACGTCATTCTTTATTTATTTTCAAATTTAGTTTTAAATATTCAATAAAAACCTTATTCATTTTTATTTAAAAATCCAATAAATTAAAATTAAGAAAATGATTAGTCCCTCAGCCCCGATTGAGGCGGTATCCTCTCAGCGAAGCGGAGAGATATAGCCGAAAGCGGGAATAACAATTCCAAATATAAGAGGACAATTCGCTCCAAAAAATAGTTACTACTTCGTTATTAATTGAATTCTTGGATGCCGATTTTCTTTGTTCTAAAAATAAAAGTTTGTAGGAATAATGAAACCAAAATGGTTAGTACTGCTCCAATGAAATTCAGCCATAAGAAACTAACAATTTCCAAATAAAAGATATAGAATATGGCTAATTGCGAGCTTATTGCGCCCCAGAAAATCGCTTTGGCTCGGATGTATTTGATGTAAAAACCAACTAAGAAAATTCCTAAAACGGTACCGTAAAATACCGAACCGACGATGTTTACCAACTGAATTAAATTTTCAAAAAGGGTTCCTACGCATGCAAAAAGGATGGCGATAATTCCCCAAAAAACAGTGAAAAGTTTGGTTGCATTGACATAATGTTTTTCGGATTTTGGGGATTTTAAATTCCGTTTGTAAATATCAATTGCCGTGGTAGATGCCAATGCTGTTAACCCTGAAGCTGTTGATGACATTGCTGCCGACAAAATTACAGCCAACAATAATCCAATTAATCCTTTGGGTAAATAGGTGAGAATGAAGTTTATGAATACATAATCTTTGTCGTTTGTTTCGGCTTTATCATCGGCTTTTGAGATTAATTCTTTGGCTTGGTCTCGCAAATCATTTTCCTTGTTGGAAAGCGCAGTTAATTTTCTCCTTAATATCGGATTGTCATAATTCTGATTCAAGTGATCGATAAACAAAAGATTAAATTCCTTTTTCTCCTCTGATAAATCTACAAGTTGCTTTTCAAGTTGGTGGTATTCGGTTTTGTAAATTGATTTTTCAATTGCAATTTTGTTATTTGGATTGAAATTTAACGGAACGGGATTGAATTGGAAAAATACAAAAACCATCACTCCAATCAATAAAATAAAGAACTGCATTGGGACTTTCAAGAAGCCATTCATTATTAATCCCATTTGGCTTTCCCGAACAGATTTCCCAGATAAATAGCGTCCTACTTGAGATTGATCGGTTCCAAAATAAGAAAGCGCTAAGAAAAAACCACCCGTAATTCCACTCCAAAAAGTATAGCGCGTTTCGGGGTCAAATGAAAAATCTACAATGTTCATTTTGTCATTTGCACCAGCAATATGAAGCGCATTTCCAAAAGTCATATCGTTTGGTAATAAATGCAAAATCAAGAAAAACGTGACAATCATTCCAAACATAATCACAAACATTTGGTATTTTTGAGTGACATTTACCGCTTTTGTACCACCAGAAAACGTGTAAATTATAACGAGCGTTCCAATAATGATGTTCAAATGTGTTAGATTCCAACCCAATATCGACGAAAGTATAATTGAAGGTGCATAAATGGTAATTCCAGTTCCCAAACCTCTTTGAACCAAAAATAAAATTGCTGCTAAGGAACGCGTTTTCAAATCGAATCGTTGTTCTAAATATTCATAAGCCGTGAAAACTTTTAGTTTGTGATAAATCGGAATAAAAGTGATGCAAATAACCACCATCGCAATGGGCAAACCAAAATAAAATTGGACAAATCCCATACCGTCGTGGTACGCTTGCCCAGGCGTAGAAAGGAAAGTTATCGCACTTGCTTGTGTCGCCATAACGGAAAGTCCAACTGTCCACCAAGGGGTTTCGTTGTTTCCTAAAATGTAATCTTCAACATTTTTCGTGCTTCCTTTGGTTTTCCAAACGCCATAAATTACAATAAAAAGTAGGGTAATTACGAGAACAATCCAATCAATTTTTTGCATAGCTTAGGAAAATAGTTGCATAATAATAAAGTAAAAAACGATGTAAATTGCATTGGCTACTAAAACCCAAGTGTAATTTTTCTTCCACATTTTATTTTCGTTCATCTCGAT
>CANFVB010000111.1 GCA_947450355.1 Bacteroidota bacterium | reverse complement strand
TTGAATTTCGTCTTCCAAAGGAACGTTCAGGATTTCTAACTTCATAACTATTTGCTCGTAAATTCCTATGTAAATTGATTGCTACAGCACTTCGTCGGTAATTTACATAATTATAATGATTGTTGTAATTTATCCAACTATGAACATTTCTGTGGTATCTGTAAATTGGAAATGGATGCCAATAATAGTAAAAACTTGGATAAAATCCCCAATTCCAGGCAGAACGATAAGGTCTGTAATTTGAAGCCCAGAAATACGTGAAAATAACTGGAGAATGAACATAAATTGGTTCATAGATATAATTATTTCCATACATATACACATCGCCAACTACTTGAATTTGCATGCGATTATTATCGTCTTTTTCAACTTCAATTGTGGCAACATCTTGAAAAATATCTTTTTCTAAAACCGCTTGAATAATAATTAAATGGGTTCTACCTTCAACAGATTCAATAACTCGCAAGTAATCAACTTGATTGTCATTGTTCAAATCCAAATTTGAAATTTTCAATTTAGGATCGTTCAAACGTCTTTCAAAATCTTCTAAATTTTCAGAATCCCCAAAAATTGAAGCAACCGCTTTCAAATCTAAATTATCACTAATTTCAGAATTACTTGCGTTGACAGTCGTTTTGTCTTGAGCAAAAATGGAATTTGCAAAAAAGAAAGCAATAAAAGCAAAGGAAATGATTTTCGTTTTCATGGTATTTTTATTTTTAATTATTACTATTTTTAGAATATTCAATTACTATGCCAACAATTTAATATTGTATATTTCGAATATTCTTCGGAAGAATTATTGTAAATTAGCGATGGTTAATGATAATTTATATGAAAAATAATTTCACTTTTTTAATTCTGATAGTTTTGATTTTTTCTTGTAAATCAAAAGTTATGAAGTCTCAAATGGACAATAAAAATTATAATGCTACTGTTTCATTTGATACAATTTTTACTGATAAAATAAGTATTAGAGCCATTCTAATTGATAAAAATAAAGTTTGGTATGCAGCTGATAAAAACAGATTTGGTTATTTTGATTTGAAGAAAAAAAGGCGAGTAGAGCGTAAAATAAGCAAAGATTCCTTGCAATTAGAATTTAGAAGTATTGCCCAAACTGAAAAGGCTATTTTTGTTTTGAGCATTGGAAATCCTGCATTATTGTATAAAATCAATAAGAAAGATTTATCTGCAACATTGGTTTATAAAGAAAATCACGAAAAAGTGTTTTACGATGCCATTCAATTTTGGAATAACAAGGAAGGAATTGCCATTGGCGATCCAACTCAGGATTGTTTTTCTATACTAATTACTCGTGACGGTGGCAATTCGTGGAATAAAATTCCGTGTCAAAATTTACCCAAAATTGATGAAGGTGAAGCTTTTTTTGCTGCGAGTAATACCAATATTTGTATCAAAGGTTCTAAAACTTTCTTAGTTTCTGGCGGAACAAAATCGAGGGTTTTTGTTAGTGAAAATAAAGGAAATTCTTGGAATGTTTATGAAACCCCAATTACTCAAGGTCACGCAATGACAGGAATTTTTTCTGCAGATTTTTACAATGAAAATACAGGAATTGTAGTAGGTGGAAATTACGAAGAACAATCGGATAATTCTGCTAACAAAGCAATTACAAATGACGGTGGAAAAACCTGGAAATTAATCGGCGTAAATGAAGGTTTTGGTTATGCTTCCTGCGTACAATTTAAACCAAAATCTAATGGAAAAGAGTTGATTTCTGTTGGTACAAGTGGCATTTATTATTCAAATAGTCAAGGTGCATCTTGGGAAAGACTAACATACGATAAAGAACTTTTTACCTTTAGATTTCAAAACGATACTACTGCAATTGCAGCGGGAAAAAATAAACTAATACGGATTAATTTTCATCATAAAAAGTAAAATTTCATATACTTAAAACATCAAGAAATCCGATTTAATAGTTACAGTTTCGTCAATTTTATTCTGAATTATTTTTGGGATACTAACACTGAAATCATTGGTATTGACTTTGAAATTGGTTGCTATTTGTAATCCACTTTCTGTTTTTTGAATCATTGCAATAGTCGAAATAGCTTTTGATTTTCCATGCATAGTTAATTTTCCAATCATTAAAAACTCTTTTGGTGAATATCCAATAATAGCCAAATTAAATCCTTTAATTGTCCCTTTGAATGTTGCTTTTGGATATTTATGACTTTCTAAATAGTTGATATTAAAGTGGTCTTCCATCATAGCCATTTTAAAATGGAACTCTCTAATAAATGCCAAACTTGTGATTTCGCCAGTTGCAGTATTCAAAATGCAACTAACATTATTATTATTAGCTTTAACTTCTTCAAAATTTGGAATTGACGCCTCAAACAAAATACTTCCCGTTCTAGTCGAAATTTTGCTTTGGGAAAAAGAATTACAAAATAGCAATAAAATGGAATAAAAAACACCAAAATTTTTCATAATAAATGAGGTTATGAAATCAATTTAATTTCAGAAATTTTATTTTATAAATAACTTAGTAAGTATCAATATATAAAGTTACAAATAAGTATTTGGTTGTTATCGTAATTAACCGTTAATATTATTAATATTAAGCATAAAAAAAAGGTTTAAAAAAGTCACTTGACATTCTTTAAACCTTTAGTAAATAACACTAATTTATCCTGTTTCCTAACTTAATTTATTAGAAATCAAACTGATGAATTCTTTTCTAGTTTTATCGCGTTCAAACGCCCCTGTAAATGAAGAAGTTGTTGTAAAAGAATTCTGTTTTTGGATTCCTCGCATTTGCATACACATGTGTTGCGCTTCAATCACAACGGCAACACCAAGCGGGCTTAATGCTTCTTGAATACAGTTTTTTATTTCATCTGTCAAGCGTTCTTGGACTTGCATTCTCCTAGCAAAAGCATCAACAATTCTCGGAATTTTACTCAATCCAACGATTTTCCCATTTGGAATATACGCCACATGTGCTTTGCCAAAAAACGGTAGCATGTGGTGCTCACACATAGAATAGATTTCAATGTCTTTTACCACAATCATTTGTTGGTGATCTTCTGTAAACAAAGCAGATTTCAGGATTTCTAATGGATTCAAATCATATCCGTGTGTCAAATATTGCATTGCTTTTGCAACACGTTCTGGTGTTTTTTGAAGTCCTTCCCGGTTTATATCTTCACCTAAATTTTCAATTATGGTTTTATAATTTTTCGACATTGATTCAATCAATTCCGTGTCGTAAATTTCAATTTTCTCGTAACTTTTCATCTATATCCTTCGGTTTTTATTTAAATTTTAAAACTAACAATGCCATAATCCATTTCAAAAACTTGTCCTGAAACTGATTTTGCATTTTCTGAAATTAAGAATTGTGCCATTCCTGCCACTTCTTCGGGCTTCAAATATCCTTTCATTGGATGACGCTCTACCATATTTTCTTTCATTCTATCATTGCGAAGAATATTTGCCGATAATGACGTTTCCGTAATTGTTGGTGCAATCGCATTCACTCGAATTGTTGGTGCTAACTCTGCGCCAAGTGATTTTACCAATCCCTCAACTCCTGATTTTGCTGTTGCAATACTTGCGTGAAATGGCATTCCTAATTTTGCGGCAACGGTGCTAAACAATAAAATTGAAGGATTATTTCCTTTTTTTAATGCAGGTAAATACTTCTGAATCGCTTTCACGGCACCAATTACATTGATTTCGAAATCATTTCTAAAATCATCAATACTCAAACTCATAATTGGTTTTAAGTTGATAGATCCTGGGCAATAAATCAAAACATCTATGTTTTCAATTTCTGGAAGTCCATCTTCTAAAACGTTCAATTCGTAGTGTTTTAAATTTGGATGTGTAACCGTTGGTGCACTTCTACTAATATTAATAATTTTATTTTCACCAACCATTAGCGATGCTATTGCATTTCCAATTCCTTTGCTACCGCCTATAATTACTATGTTTTTCATATTATTTTACTTGTAAATTATCTTTTTGAAATTTTATTATTATTAATCTGTCTTTGCATTGTACATTTAAATCTGCCTTCCCGAAAATCTCTAAGTTTTTCGTGTTTTGTTTTCCGACCCTGAACTCGAGCACGCCACATTCTGAAACTTGACGCCTTCATTTCCTTTCGCATCAAGTCGATTACTTCTTGTTCTTTTATTCCAAATTGTAACAAAATAGCATCAAATGTGGTTCGGTCTTCCCACGCCATTTCAATTATTCTATCAATTTCTAATTCCGTAAATTCTTTTGTCATAATGTGCTATTTATGATTCGTTATCATTGCCACCACTCATCGTATGCAATTTTAATATTCTGAAACTTTCCTCTTTCACCAATGGATTTTTACGCATTTCCCACAAGAAATCACTTGCAAATTTCCGAGTTCGTTCCATATTTATTATTGGTTTTGGATAATCTGTACCCAACTCAAAATTGTTGAATTTTTGATCCAAATAGGTCATTTTGAATGGTTCGTGAATAAATTGTAAAGGCAAATTTTCTAATTCTGGAACCCAACGTTTTATGAATTCTCCCTGCGGATCGTGCTCCAAACTGTTCTTTATTGGATTATAAATCCGTAACATATTTACACCAGTTTCTCCCGCTTGCATCTGCAATTGTGGAAAGTGAATTCCTGGTTCAAAATCTAAAAACATTTGTGATAAATGTTGTGTTGCTTCTTGCCAAGGTTGCCACAAATTATGCGTGAAAAACGAAACTACCATCGCTCGCATTCTAAAATTTAAATAACCCGTTTCGTTCAAACATCGCATACAAGCGTCAACTAATGGAAAACCAGTTTGACCAGTTTGCCAAGCTTTTATATAAATTTCGTTATTTTTTTTCTTTAATTTATGAAAACCTTTATTCACACTTTCAAATTCCATTATTTCTTCCATTTCAAATTTCTGAATAAAATGGGCTTGCCAAGTTAATCGGGAAGTAAATGAATCGATTTGCTTTTTGTCTTTTACAGTTAACACAAAATCAGCTGCTTTTTGCAGTATTTGTCTGGATGATAAATTTCCCCAAGCAATATATGGTGACAATCTGCTGCAACTTTTCCTTGCTAATGTTGGTTTTGAAATGTTGTAACTATAATTATGATACCGTTCATCAAAGAAAGTTTTCATATATTTCAAACCTGTTGACGTTCCTCCTTTTTGAAATACTGAATTTAAATCCGTATTCAAATCGACCATAGTCATATTGGATTCTAATTCAGAAATGGCTTCAATTGAAAACAAATTTTCAGAATTTGGATTGAATGTAAATTGTTTCGCATTCATATATTTTTCCCATTTGGAAACCCAATTACTGCGATTTTCTAAACATCTGAAAATTCCATTATTGATGTTTTCTTCCCAATGAATCATCGTATTTTTACAAAATCTTTTGAAAGTTTTATCTCTTTCATAGGTTATTTTCAAACCCGTTTCCTGATGTGAAAAAACAGTATCAATCTTGTAAAATTCTTGAATTATATTAAAAGCATTGATGGTTTCAGATGAAACGATTAGTACTTTTGTATTATGAATCAATAACTGATTGTTAATGTCAACCAAGGATTGTTTGATAAAATCCCAATGGCGTTGGCTATAATGACCATCATTTTCCAATGAAGGCTCAAAAACATAAAGTAATAATGTAGGTTTATTTGATTTTAAGGCATTAAAAATAGCTTCATTATCTTGCAAACGAAGGTCTCTTTTGAACCAAACCACATTGATATGTTTTCTATTATCGCTCAATTACTTCTCTTTAATTTTTATTTTGTCTGCATTTTTCACTGCAATATTTAACTTCGTCCCAAACCTTTTCCCACTTTTTTCTCCAATTGAAAGGTCGGTTACAAACCAAACACATTTTAGAAGGCAAATTTTCCTTTTTCAATTAGTTGTATTTTTGATACTGATTGACAACAATTGTAGCTTTTAAATCAAACATCAAGTTGTACAATCCGAAAAAAGTTCGGTTCATATAGATAAAATGTTTGGAACCTCGATTGCCATTCATCTTTCTAAGATTGGTATCTTTTGCAAATCTTTCTCCCAATTTTGCAATGTTTCCAAAGAAATCTGGATCTGAAAAATCAAAATTTTCTTCTTGAAAAGGCTGCGTAAATAAAGATAATAAATCGTAAAACATAGCTGTAAAATAAGTTATTTCCTCTTTTGAATCGTCAGTTCTCAGGATTTCTAACTCAAATAATTTATCACTAAATAATTTTGGATTATTGATAACATATTTGTCAATCAACTCAAAATAAGGAATATAAAACTCATTTGGAATTTGTTTCATACAACCAAAATCCAAAGCTACAAGTTCATTTTCGTCATTTACCAAGAAATTTCCTGGATGTGGATCAGCGTGTACTTTTTTCAAAATATGAATTTGATACATATAAAAATCCCATAAAGCTTGACCAATTTTATTTGCAATTTCTGGGTTTGTATTTACAGCCGTAAATTCCGAAAGGTGTTTTCCAGTCATCCAATCCATCGTGATAATTCGTTCCGATGAAAACTCTGGATAATATTCTGGAAAGACTAAATTTTCAATTTTTTTACAGGCTTTCACCACTTCTTGACTTTGTTTTAATTCCAATAAATAGTTGGTTTCCTCAATCAATTTATCTTCAACTTCCTTGAAATATTTATCAGAATCTTTTCCTTGAAGATTAAACATTCTTATAGCGATGGGCTTTACCAATGATAAATCCGATGAAATGCTATTTGCAACTCCAGGATATTGAATTTTTACTGCTAATTTTTTTCCGTTTTTCACTGCTTTGTGAACTTGCCCAATACTTGCAGCATTTACAGAATTAGCGTTGAATTCATCAAAAATATCATAAGGCGATTTCCCGAAATTTGTTTTGAATGTTTTCAATACCAATGGCGCAGAAAGTGGCGGAACAGAAAATTGTGATAATGAAAATTTTTCAACATACGCTTGTGGCAAAAAACTCTTGTCCATACTCAACATTTGAGCGACTTTCAAAGCACTTCCCTTCAAACTTTTCAGTCCGTCATAAATATCTTCTGCATTATTTTCATTCAGTTTATCCTTATTTAATTCAGGATTGACTATTTTTTCTCCGTAATATTTCAAATAATTAACACCAACTTTTGCTCCTGTTTGTACTAATTTTGTTGCTCTTTGAATTTTGGATGTAGGTATGTAATCTATGGTTTTCATTATTTTGAGTATATTTTTTCTTTGAAAATGAATTTTCCG
>CANFVB010000110.1 GCA_947450355.1 Bacteroidota bacterium | reverse complement strand
GTTCCAGTTGTACATTAATTCTAAATACCATTGTTCAAAAACTTTATCATTACTTCCATCTAGCACAGTATCACCATCAGGAGCAATTGTTTGCCAACTTCCAATAAAATCTTCATAGCAAGTAGCCATATAAAAATAATTTCTTGCTATGTCTCCTTTCAATTCGTCTGAAGGTTCAATAACATTTAGGGAATAAGGATAATTTGGAGCAATGCAATTACCAATTTTGGTTCCATTTGATGAAGTGAAACTGGCATTGCCAACTAATCCATAAGCCAAATTTCCTCTTACCCCATTTACTTTTTTATCGGCTGGCATAACATGAAATGCATCTGAATACATTTGTGAAGTTGAAACTGCTCCAAACCAGCTTTTAGGAAAAGTATGCTCTTTGTTAAACCTTTGACATTCTGCGGTTCCTGATGTTCCGTCATCTTGTTGTCCACCATTTGCAACGGTGCCAAAAGTAAAATCACAAGTAGTATAAATATCCCAAACTTTTCCATTTGGACGTACATCTGAAGAGGGATATAAATTCCACAATCCAGATCCGTAGACTAATGTGGTATGAGGGTAAATGATATTTTTTAATTGTGTTTTCAAACTATATCCCGTTCCTGTAGCAGAATTATAATATCCAGTTGGAATTTGGGAATAGTTAATAATTGTAAAAAGTAAGGCAAATAGTAAATGTGTTTTTTTCATTAATGTATTTGTTAGTTTTAATTTTTAGTTCGGGGCAACAAATCTAAACTATATTATTATAATAAAGATTTAAATTTCATTTTATTATTATAAAAATATATTTTCATAAAAAAACTCCAAATAGAAATTCAGAGTTATCTTATTAATACCAGATTAAATTATACTTTTCGCTCTAGCAAGGCCATATAAAATCCATCAAAACCAGATTCTGAGGCAAGAATTTTAGCATCTTTCACAAATGTAAAACTTTTCCCAGTTTCTGTATTCGTCAAGAAGTTTTTAATTTGTTCTTGGTTTTCGGATGGAAGAACCGAACACGTTGCATAAACCAATTTTCCGCCAGGTTTTACAATTCGGGAATAGCTTTCTAAAACTTCAGCTTGGATTTTTTTGATGTTTTCGATGAATTCTGGTTGTAATTTCCATTTTGCATCGGGATTTCTTTTTAAAACTCCCAAACCGCTACAAGGTGCGTCAATCAAAACTCTATCTGCTTTTTCTTGTAGTTTTTTGATTACTTTAGTAGAATCAATAATCTTATATTCTATATTGAAAGCGCCATTTCTTTTGGCACGTAATTTCAATTGTTTTAATTTGCTTTCATACAAATCCATTGCAATCAATTGCCCTTTGTTTTCCATCAATGAAGCCAAATGCAAGGTTTTTCCTCCCGCTCCAGCGCAAGTATCAACAACTCTCATTCCAGGTTTTACATCTAAAAAAGCGGCAACTAATTGTGAATTGGCATCTTGAACTTCAAACATTCCCGCTTTAAAAGCATCGGTCATAAAAACATTGGCTCTTTCCTTAAGAACCAAAGCATCGGGTTGATCTTTCAAAAAAGTAGTTTCAATATTCAAATCCATTAAAAGTGCGTGCAATTTTTCGCGAGTTGTATTTAAGGTATTTACTCTCAAAATTACTTTTGCGGGTTGATTTTGAGCAGCAATTTCTGTCGCCCAAACTTTTTCTCCCAATTCTTTCACGCCCAATTCATCCATCCAATCTGGAATAGATTCTTTCAAGGCTCTAATTTTTGATAATTCATCAAAACGACCTTTAATTTTGCGTTCTGGTGTTCCTTCTAATTGTCTCCAATCAGGAATTGGATAGCCACGTAAAACTGCCCAAACAGAAAACATTCTCCAAATATTATCTCTATCAAATGGTTCTTTTACTTCTGCAATTTCTGCATATAATCGTTTCCAACGGACCACTTCATAAATGGTTTCGGCAACGAATTTACGATCGGAACTTCCCCATCGTTTGTCTTTTTTTAACGCTCTTGCCACCACTTTATCGGCATATTCTCCTTCGTTGAAAATCGCATTTAAAGAATCGATTGTGGTATAAACTAAATTTCTGTGTAATCTCATTATTTGTAATTGAGGTGCAAAGGTACAGTTTTTTTTCAAAAGGATTTTTTTGAAATATAAATTATGTCATTAGAACATTGAATGTATAAGGACATTTTTAAACTAACTGAATCGGTTGGTTTTCTCAGTTATTGTGTTTGAAATAGTTTGAATAGGTTTAGAAAATGGACAATATTTCCTTTTTTAATTTAAACAACCTTGTTTTGCTATTAATCATATAATTGTTAGTGAGTTAATTAATAGTTAAACAATTAAAAATCAATATTTTAATGAAATATAATTGTATCTTTACTATGTGGTTTTGATTAATTACTTGTTTTATGCCAACTGAAAAGAGACGCATATTCAATATTCAGCTAATGTGAAAAGTTAAGTTGATAATGGTAAATCAAAATCTACATTAAGGAGGACTATAAACGCCCTCCTTTTTTGTTTTAAATAATTGATAACCAATACGTTAAACTAAAGTTAAATATTTGAAAATCAATATTTTAATGAAATATAATTGTATCTTTACTACGTGGTTTTGATTAATTACTTGTTTTATGCCAACTGAAAAGAGACGCATATTCAATATTCAGCTAATGTGAAAAGTTAAGTTGATAATGGTAAATCAAAATCTACATTAGGAGGTCTGAGTAAGGCCTCCTTTTTTGTATAAAAAAACCACTTCAAGAGTGAAATGGTTTATGAATTTAAATTAGATTTGAATCATTTTCTTTGATTTGAATATCAAGAAGAATCCAATAATAATAAATGGAATACTTAGCCATTGTCCTGTTGAAAATACGCCTAAATCGCTTTCAAAACCACCCTGACTTTCTTTCATAAATTCAACTACAAATCGAACTGACCACAACATCACTAAAAACATTCCCAGTAAATATCCTTGTTTTTCTCTTGCATTTGTTTTCCAATACATAAAATATAAAACTGCAAATACAAATATATAACTGATAGATTCATATAATTGTGTAGGATGTTTTGCAGGTACTTGCGCTAATAAATCTGCAAACTGAGGATTGGTCGCAATAGCATTATATGCTTCTTTAGGATTTGCTATTTTTGTAGCATTTACAGCGTCTCTAGAGCTGAAATAATCTCTTACAAACTTAATTCCAAATGGAGAAGTGGTTTCGTGACCTACAATTTCAGAGTTGAAAAAGTTACCGATTCTCACAAATACTGCGCCACTTGCTACTGGAATTACAACACGATCTAAAACCCATAAAAGCGGTTTTTTCATAATGTTTTTACTGAAGAAATACATCGCTAGGATAATTCCAATTGCTGCTCCGTGACTTGCCAATCCTTGGAAACCGGTGAATTCAAATTTTGGAGAAAAACGAAATGGCAATAAAATTTCTGCCAAATGATTTCTGAAATATTCCCAATCGTAGAAAAAAACGTGTCCCAATCTTGCACCTAATAATGTGGCTAAAACGGTCCAAATAAATAAAGAATCTAATTTATCAATAGGCTCGTTTTCACGATCAAATATTTTTTTCATAATGTACCAGCCTAAACCAAAGGCTACTACAAACATTAAGCTGTAATATCGAACCATAAAAAAACCTAAATCGATACCTTCTGAAGGATTCCAAACCATGATTGAAACGTGTTTAATTATTTAATTGTGGTAAAAATAGATAAAATACTACAAAGTGTCGGCACAAAATAAAGTTAATATTTGTGTGAACATTTTTTATCGGGGACTGGATCAAAACCAGATTTGCCCCAAGGATGACAACTTAAAATTCTTTTTATTCCGAGAAAACCACCATAAAACAAACCGTGAATTTTCAAGGATTCAAGGAAATAGGAAGAACAAGTGGGTTCAAACCTGCAAGCCGACGGCGTGAATGGGGAAATTGCAGTTTGATAAAACCGAATAGTTAACACGAATGGAAAAATAAGTATTTTTGATAATGACATATTTTTCATCTATTATTTATTTAAATAGTAAATGTAGTTCCCTCTTTAGTGTCTTTCAACTGAATTCCAATTACTAATAATTGGTCTCGAATTTGGTCTGACATTGCGAAATCTTTATTGGCACGAGCCGAATTTCTCATTCCGATTAGCATGTTCACAACGCCTTCTAACTTGTCATTGTTGTTTCCAATTGCTTTTTCATCTTCCAATCCCAAAACATCAAATACAAAACCTTTCATTAATGATGAAAATAAGGTTAAATCAGCTTCGGAAATAGTTTCTTTATTGTCTTTTAATAAATTGATAAAGCGAACGCCTTCAAAGAGTTGTGCTATTAAAATTGGACTGTTGAAATCGTCATTCATCGCTTCATAACACGCTTCTTGCCAATTCAAAATCGAAATTGAAGAAGTTGCGCTTGCTGTAATATCTTTCAAACTAGCAACGGCTTCCATCAATCGGTAAAATCCTTTTTCGGCTGCAAGAATAGCATCATTTGTAAAGTCAAGATTGCTTCTGTAATGCGCTTGCAACATAAAAAAACGAGTTACACTTGGCGAAAAAGCCTTGCTTAAAATATCGTTTTCACCCGTAATAATTTCCATTGGAAGGATATTATTTCCAGTTGATTTTGCCATTTTTTTACCATTTAGGGTAAGCATATTCGCGTGCATCCAATAATTCACAGGTGTTTGTCCTGTGCACGCTTCATTTTGTGCAATTTCACATTCGTGGTGCGGAAATTTCAAATCCATTCCACCTCCGTGAATATCAAAATGATTTCCTAAATATTTTGTACTCATAGCAGTACATTCCAAATGCCAGCCAGGAAATCCATCGCTCCATGGTGAAGGCCAACGCATAATGTGTTGCGGTTCTGCTTTTTTCCAAAGTGCAAAATCTTGCGGATTTCTCTTGTCCGATTGCCCATCAAGATCACGAGTATTGGCAAGCATATCTTCAATATTTCTGCCGCTTAATTTGCCGTAATTATTAGTTTCATTGAATTTTACCACATCAAAATAAACCGAACCATTAGCAATATATCCAATTCCGTTGTCGATAATTTTTTTAATAATTGCAATTTGTTCAATAATATGACCCGTTGCTGTTGGTTCAATACTCGGTGGTAAAAAATTATATAATTTCAAAACCTCGTGAAAATCAACCGTATAACGCTGCACAACTTCCATTGGCTCCAATTGTTCCAACCGTGCTTTCTTCGCAATTTTGTCTTCCCCTTCATCAACATCGTCCACAATATGCCCAACATCGGTAATATTTCGCACATAACGAACCTTATATCCAATGTGTTTCAAATACCTAAAAATCACATCAAACGACATAAAAGTACGAACATTTCCAAGGTGCACATTACTATAAACAGTAGGGCCACAAACATACATTCCCACATTTCCATCATTAATAGGCGTGAAAATTTCCTTCTCTCCAGAAAGAGAATTGTATATTTTTAGCGTTTGTTTTTTATATAAAGGCATTGTTAAATGTTTAATCGGTTAATTGTTTATTTGGTTAATCGTTGAATCGTTGAATCGTGTAATCGTGTAATCGTGTAATTGTTAAAACGTGTAATTGTATAATTGATTAGTTGTTGAGTGGGTTAAAAAAACACGATTTAGTTTTCTAGAGAAAGGTAATACTTCTTTAGATTGTTTATTTGATTGCATATTTTTTCAAGTTTCTCTCTACAAATTAAATAATCTTCTTCGGATAAATAATCTAAATCTTTACAAATAATTAGATGATTTAATGTTTCCATTGCCGATGAATATGAAATAGTTAAAAAATGAGCTTTATCTTTATTAGTTTTTCTTGATGTTCCCTCAGCGATATTTGTTGCAATTGAAGACGAGCTTCTTTTGATTTGTGATGTAATTCCATAAACTTCATTTGATGGGAATTTAACTGTAATTTTATAAATAGCCAAAATAAATTCTCTCGAATTTTGCCAAACATCTAATTTTTCAAATGAGAATATGTACATATTTTTATTTGTTTAATTGGTTAATTGGTTAATTGTTGAATCGTTAAATCGTTAAATCATTGAATCGTTGAATCGTTGAATCGTTAAATCGTTGAATCGTTAAATCGTTGAATCGGTTAATTGGTTAATTGGTTAATCGTTGAAACGAGTACCATTAAAAATCAAATCGATTAAACTTCTTAACCGATTAAACCTTTTATTTTTAGCGATTAAACGATTAAACTTTTCTTATTCAACCGATTAAACCTTTTATTTTAGCCGATTAAACGATTAAACTTCTCAACCGATTAAACTTTCAATCAAAATTTAGTATCCAAACGAATATAATCCAAAAATTCTCTGCGTGTTTGTTCGTTTTTAAATTTCCCACCAAATTCCGACGTTACCGTACTACTCTCAATATCTTTTATTCCTCTTGAATTCACACATAAATGTTTCGCATCAATCACGCAAGCAACATCTTCAGTTCCTAAAGCAATTTGCAATTCTTGAACAATTTGCATTGTCAAACGCTCTTGAACTTGCGGTCTTTTGGCGTAATGATCCACAATTCTATTCATTTTTGAAAGACCAATTACGCGACCATTTGAAATATAAGCCACGTGAGCTTTACCAATAATAGGAAGCAAATGGTGTTCGCAAGTAGAATAAAGCGTGATGTTTTTCTCTACCAACATCTCGCCATATTTATAATTGTTTTCAAACGTAGAAGCATTTGGTTTTTTTATAGGATTCAATCCACCAAAAAGTTCTTTCACAAACATTTTTGCCACACGATTTGGCGTACCTTTCATGCTGTCATCCGTTAAATCTATTCCAAGGGTTGATAGAATATTTTCGACATCTTTTTTGATTAGCTCAATTTTTTCCTCGTCAGAAATTGCAAAAGCATCTTTTCTTAAAGGGTTTTGAGCATTTGTAGCAATATGATTGTCTCCAATTTCGTCTTGAAAATCTGCGTTATTTGTCATTAATAAAATAGTATAATTGTTATTATTTTAGTGGTACAAAGTTAATTAATTAATGTTAAAAAGTATAGGATAGCTTGCAATTTGAAATATTTTTTAATTTTAACATAAAAATTCTATAAAAATCTGTAAATTTCGCCACCCTAAAAACAATTGTTACAATGAAAAAGTACTATTTTATACTGTTTATATTTTTTTTATTATTCAGTAACACTTTTGCCCAAAATAATACCCCAGCTTTTACATGTGGTACTGCAAATCCAGCTTGTGCGGGAAATGGATTTAGTTATCCTAATGTGCAT
>CANFVB010000109.1 GCA_947450355.1 Bacteroidota bacterium | reverse complement strand
TGTATTCTGCGGGAGAAAAAAATTAGTAATAATGTTATAAACATATAAAACAATCCCGCAGAGTTCAAAGAAACTCACAGAAAAATTAAAATCAGCGATAATCTGTGTATTTTGCGGGAGAAAAAATAAATTATGAAAGAAAACGATATTTCATTCACCATTAGAGGTGCTATATTCAAAGTATATAGAGAACTTGGACCAGGTTTATTAGAATCTGTATATGAAGCTGCACTTTTATATCAATTAAAAAAAGACGGTTTAGAAGCAAAATCACAAGTTCCTATCCCAGTAATTTATGACGAACAAGAATTAAACATTGGTTTTCGAATAGATATTTTAGTTGAAAATAAGGTAATAATTGAGATTAAGTCGGTAGAAGAGTTATCTCGAGTGCATCATAAACAAGTATTGACTTACTTAAAATTAACAAAACTTAAACTCGGAATTTTAGTGAACTTTAATACCGATAATGTACTAAACTCTATTTTTAGAAAAGTAAACGATTTATGAAAAATACAAAAATTAAAATAATATCTGCGTTTTTCTGTGTATTCTGCGGGATATTAAACGCACAAACTCCAATTACCTTGCAAATTGCTATGGAAACTGCATTGAAAAACAATTCAAGCCTTAAAAGTGAACGATTGAAAGCAGATTATCAGCAGAAATTAATTAAATCGGCAACCACTCTTCCAGCAACAAATATCATTGCTGATTATGGTCAGATTAATAGTTTTTACAATGACAATCGCATTGGGATTTCGCAATCCTTCAATTTTCCAACAGTGTATAGCCGACAAAAAAAACTATTTAAAGAAGAATGGCAAACAGGAACTTTAAATGTTACTATGAAAGAAGCCGAACTTAAAAAAGCAGTTTCGCAAAGTTTTTACACCTTGGTTTATTTGTCTGAAAAAGAAAAACTATTGCAAAAAAGTGACACGCTATTTTTAGAATTTCAAAAGAAAGCCAATTTGCGATTCCAAAAAGGAGAAAGTAATATTCTTGAAAAAACTACTGCCGAAACCCAACGGGGTAACATTCTACTGCAATTGATTCAGTTGCAGCAAGAAAAAGAAATGGTGAAAAGTCAGTTTAAATTGCTTTTAAATTCCGAAAGTGATTTTATTCCAAAAGTTGCAAATTTGAAATTAATATTAGATAAAACTATTGATAGTACTTTGGTGGCACAACATCCAAATCTTAAAGTTTTAGAGCAGCAAAAGAAAGTGAGTTTGGCTTTGACTAAATTAGAAAAATCGAAATTATTACCTAGTTTAACTCTTGGTTACAACAACACTTCCATCACTGGGACTGGTGCTAATGATGTGGTTTATGATAAATCTACTCGGTTTCAATCGGGTCAAATAGGACTTGGAATTCCGTTATTTGGAGGTTCTCAAAAAGCAAAAATAGCAGCTTCCAAAATAGGAGAAAGCATTTCTGAAAACGAATACCAAAGAGAAAAATTAGTACTTCAGACGCAATTTCAAAACGCGATTTCACAATACCGAAGTGATCTAGAAAAACTAGATTATTTTGAAAAAACAGCACTTCCAAATGCTAAAATAATTATTGAAACTGCTAACAAACAATTCTACAACGGAGACATTAATTATCTGGATTGGGTACTACTTATCAACCAAAGCATCGCTATTAAAAGCAACTATATTGACACTGTGATTCATCATAATGAAATAATTATTCAACTTAATTACCTTACTTCAAAACAATAAAAATGAAAAATATATTTATAATTTCAAGTCTAATGCTACTTCTTATGGGATGTAATTCCAAGAAAGAAGAACAACCTTTGGAAACTACTGCAAATGCTAATTTAGTTTCCATTACCGACGCACAATTAAAAAATGCCACTATCGAAATTGGTAAACTAGAAAAAAGGGACATTTCGTCTATCTTAAAAGTAACTGGAAAAATTGATGTTCCCCCACAAAATATGGTTTCGGTAAGCATGCCGCTTGGGGGGTATTTAACCTCAACAAAATTATTACCCGGCTTGCATATTGCCAAAGGGGAAATTATTGCGACAATGGAAGACCAGCAATATGTGCAATTGCAACAGGATTATTTAACCACAAAATCGAAATTGTACTTTGCTGAAAAAGAATACCAACGCCAAAAAGAACTGAATCAAAATCAGGCAAGTAGCGACAAGGTTTACCAACAAGCCGATGCCGAATACAAAATCTTGAGAATTACGTTGAGTGCTTTGGCAGAAAAACTGCGGTTGATTAGTGTAAATCCGAATTCGCTTTCGGAAAAAAATATTTCTAAAAGCGTTAATATTTATGCGCCAATAAATGGTTTTGTATCAAAGGTGAATGTCAATATTGGAAAATATGTAAATCCATCCGACGTTTTATTTGAATTAATAAACCCATCGGATATTCACTTGAATTTAAAAATATTTGAAAAAGACATCACTAAATTAGCAATCGGGCAAAAATTGGTTGCCTATACCAACAATCAACCCGATAAAAAACATCCTTGTGAAATACTTCTTATTAGTAAGGACTTATCTATTGACGAACATACGGCAGATGTACATTGTCATTTTGAAAATTACGATAAAACATTATTGCCTGGAATGTATATGAATGCGGATATTAATGTAAAAAGTGAGAATACATTAACACTTCCAAAAGATGCAGTGGTGAATTTTGAAGGAAAAGAATACCTATTTCTAGTAGTAAACAAAAATCAGTTTCAAATGATTGAAGTAAAAACAGGGAATTCTGAAAACGGATTTATTGAAATTTTAGATAATGACCAATTAACTAAAAATGCTATTGTTACCAAAGGAGCCTATACGCTATTAATGAAACTTAAAAATAAAGCTGACGAATAAATTAAGCCTTAAATAGATAATTTAAGATTGTATTTATAAAATTTGATACTTATTATATTTCGAAAAAGTCTTTAAATTATTTGAAATCCTCAAGCAAATTATTGGAGATTTCAACTGAATAGGCTACTAAAAAAGCTTCAGAGAAATCTGAAGCTTTTTTATTTTAATTCAAGAAATCAATGTCAAAATAAAATTAATTCTAAATTACTGCATTTCAGATAATAGTAGCACTACAGATTATAATCATAATTAACCATTACACCCCAACTTTCGTTTAATCGAAGTTCACTGTAATCGGCATCAAAATTTATACTATGAATTTTTGCGCCATTACTCAAATGAAATCGGGCTACAGAACCTTCCCAAGATTCCAAATATTGTCTTACAATTGATTCGTCTGGTTTGTTTTTGAGGTGAATTTTCATTGACGGAATAGGACTAAGTGTAAAGAAGTTATTTACACCTAATTTACGGCAATGTTCTATTAAATCTTTAATCGCAAGAGTTCCCGCACCCTTCAAAGTTGCCTGTGGCAATCTAAAAACAGAATAAAAAATGGCATAAGTTATGTCATACTTGCTTTTGTAGCCATCATCATTTAATACTTCCATCATATTTCTAGGGAGCCTATTTCCTATTCTTACGCAAACCATAAATTGAGGAATATCCTCATGAACATAAACAAAAATTGTTCGGTTTCCAGTTATTCGCTTCTCAATTGAAATAGTTGGATGTACGGGGTCGTTTTTTACTAATTCTAGCCATTCTTCATTAAATCCCACATCTCCGTATTGCACTATCATTTTATTGTTTTTTTAAAATTAATTATTTGGTTTGTAACTGGTAAGAAATATACTTAAGGTTTTGGCAATAAATGCTTTTGAACTTTTCCAAGTGCTGTTCTTGGTAAACTTTCAACCGCTATAAAACTCCTAGGTATTTTAAAAGAAGCAAAGGTTTTTTTGCACAATTCTTCAATTAATATAGCATCAAAATTTACAGAAGGAACTATATAAGCTATAGGCATTTCTCCTCTTGTTTCGTGCGGAATTCCGACTACAACCGCCTCAGAAATCCCTTCTTGTTCTAATAAAAATTCTTCTATTTCACGAGGATAAATATTAAATCCTCCACTAATAATTAAATCACTTTTTCGTCCTCTTAAGGTAAAATAGCCGTCTTCAGAAAGTACGCCCATGTCGCCAGTTTTGAAATAACCATCAATAAAGGAATCAATTGTGGCTTGTTCTTTTTTCCAATAGCCCGCAAAAACATTAGGTCCTTTTACACAAACTTCTCCTTCTTCATCAATTGCGGCTGTTTCACCATTTGGCAATATAATTTTAGCCGACAAACCTGGCAATGGAAATCCAACAGTCCCTGGTCTTCTTTCACCTGTGTAAGGATTACTAATGTTCATTAAAGTTTCGGTCATTCCGTAACGTTCCAAAATTACATGGCCGTATTTGGTTTCAAAATCTTCCATAACTTGCGGAGGCAAAGGAGCTGAACCACAAGCAAACAAGCGCATGTTGGTACCAATTTGTTTTGCAATTTCAGTTGATTGTTCCAGCAAACGAATATAAATTGTAGGTACCCCAAAGAATAATGTCGGTTTAAAATCTAAGAATTCGTTAGCTGCTTTTTGATGCTCGAAACGAACCAACAATCGCATGGTGCAACCACTCATCAACCAACAATGAATTCCATTGGCAAGTGAATGAACGTGAAATAATGGAAGTGCTAATAAAAACCGATCGTTTTCGGTGATTTGCCAACACGTTACCAAATTCATTCCGTTAGAAATAAAATTATTATGCGTTAGAATTGCTCCTTTTGATGCTCCTGTAGTACCACTTGTGTATACTAGTGCAGCGGGGCTATCTCCAGTAGTTCTAATTTTAACAGGTGAATCATTATGATTTTTTAAATCTTGAATCAAATCGACCAATTGCAAGGCAGAAAATCCGCCAGGAACTTCTACATCGGCAATTAATAATTTAGGGTCAGCATCATTTAAAATATGGGTAATCTCTCTTTCTTTGTATAAAATATTGACAGGAACAAAAATAATTCCCGTTTTAGAACAAGCCAAATAAAGGTCTATCATTTCGACACAATTCTCTAAATAGACACAAATTCTATCCCCCGAAACTAGATTTTTTGACAATAAAAAATTAGCCATTTTATTGCTTCTCAAATCGATTTCTCCGAAAGTAAAAGAATCTGTTCCAAATTCTAAAGCAGTTTTGTTTTTTCTGCCTACAAGAGACAAATCAAAAAGATTAATTAAGTTCATGATTTAATTATAATGTATTTATAAAATTATTTTTGTTGGTGTTCATTATTTATTTTAAGAGATATTATACAGATTATTAAAGCAAATATTCCCAATGAAATAAATGCAGAAGAGAAATTTCCTGTCCAATCTGTAATTTTACCTACTAATGGTGCTGCTGCCAAAATAAAAACAATTCCTAACATATTCACTAATCCCATAGCCGCCCCTGCTCTTCCTGGAAACATTGCCGCTGCACGATTAAACAAACCTGCATAGGGCAAGCCACAACCAATTCCTAATAAAATAATTGCAACAATGTCAATGTATAAATAAGGGGTGCAATAGGCTAAAATAAAACATCCAAAAGCATTCAAAAGTAAACTTATAATAAGTAGTTTTCTAACACCTATTTGCGCAACCAATTTTCCGCCCCAAGGTCTTGTAAAGATGCCAAGTAATAAAACTAAAGAAGCGATAAAAGGGATAATTATTTTATTTTCAAAGGAGAAATTTTCCTTTAACATTTCTGTAATCCAAGATCCAATTACAATTACTAATCCAAAGGAAGCCATTTGGACTAGGCCCAATAAATATAATTGTCCATTAGAAAGCATCGTCAACAAAGAACTGTGAGGGTGTTCTTTAGCAAATGGTTTTGGCGCAAAAAACAACACAATTAAAAACGTAATAAATGCTACCGCCGAAGTTGAAATAAATGCTGGCGACCAATTGTCATAAGCTCTTGCTATTTGTGGAACTGCAAAAATTACAAATCCTGAACCTAGTAAAACGCTTGCCCCATAATACCCTTGATAAATAAATAATTTTCCCAAAGGGATTGATTGATATATATATCGTGCTCCCGAAACAAAACTTACCCCTGTACCAAAACCTACGAAAAATTTCCAAAATAATAATTGATTATAGCTCTCTGAAAATGATATTCCAAAGTTACCAACGCAAACAATGGTTAATGCAAGGCACAATACTTTTTTTGGCCCAAATTTATCAGCTAAATGTCCACCTGGAATTTGCATCAGTGCATGAGTTAAGAAAATTGCAGTGGTTAAAAACCCAAACATTGCTTTTGTAAATGGAAATTCTGGAGTGTCGAAACTTTTCATCAACCATTCTTTTAAAGGAGCATGATTGGTGTAATTTGCCGAAAATGCGAATCCTGCAAGGCAAGCGCAAAACAGTGCAATTTTTTGTTGTTTGTCGGTTAATATTAGGTTTTCTTTCATTTTTTTAAATTTAAAGGTTAATTTGGTTTTTGGTTAATTTGCATACTAAAGTTGGTTAGTCTTTACTTAATAAATATTAGTTACTGGATTCGGCTTCATTATATTTTACTTTATTTTCACGACTCGAATTGCGTTTAAATAGGTTTTACCCTCCTTGTTGGCATTAAATTGTATTGAAATTCCTTTACCGCCAGTTGCATTTATTTCGGTGCTCTTTATAATAGCTCGTTCCACTCCTATTTGATTCGGAATATCTAAATTTTGAAGCACTGTGTTTCCATTAATAACAACATCAAAAATATAATTGATTGCATTTTCATAAGTAGAAGTATTTCCTAAATTATAGGCCAACGCTTCTTTTTGAACTAAAGGAATTAAATGTGCCCAATAGAAATAAACTTCATATTGACCATCAGAAACATCGGCTTTGAACTCTTCAATTCCATTGCGTTGTGTTTGGAAAATAGGGTCTTGAGTTGTATTTAAAATATCTAATTCTGATGCTGGCAATTCTCCAAATCTTGTATTTGTTTTAAATGGTTTTCCACCAATATACCCCCAACTACCTGACGTATACGGCTGTTCTGGTATCCAACAGATTCTTGCCTCTTTATCTTCAAAATAACGATTGGACCCAAACATAACATTCAAACTTTCAAAATCAGCACTTTGGATTTGCTTTGGAATTATTTGGAAATTTGTTTTATAAAAATCAGTTGTTTCTGATGTATCACTTTTAGCAACTGCCATCAAAATATTCGTCCCATTCACAAAAGGAACCGGAACTACTACTACCCCATTTTTAAGAATAAAAACACCTAAAATTTTTGAATTTAAAGTAACTTCTACTTTTGGTAAATTGCTGTAAATAGAAATATTTTGGGTACAAACTCCTAGTT
>CANFVB010000108.1 GCA_947450355.1 Bacteroidota bacterium | reverse complement strand
GCTCATTTCTAACTATTTCAAATCCTAACTTTAAACCTTGTGCGTAGTTAAAAACTTCTTTTGATGCAGGATTTTTGCTGTCAATAAAAATATTTTCTTTATACAAATCATCATGTGTAGTAACAATATTTTCTATTTCGCTACTGTCTTTCGCCTCTTGTAATGTCAAAGTATTAATCAAAATGCTTTCGTTGGGAATTGTCTTTGATGTTCCTTTGAGTTCAGCTAAATATCTATGCGACTTAGCCAACTGTCTAAGAATAGTAGAAGTTTCAACAAACTCTTTGGGCGGTAAAGGAGGAAGTATAAAGTCTTGCATGATAAATATTTTATTCAAAATTAAACAAATCTACTGTTAAAAAAGCAGTTTGTATTTAATTACTATTTCTTATATTGTTTTAAGGCTTTTCCAGTACGCTTTTAAATTTTCTGCATATTCCTTTGGAGTGATTTTTATGTACCCTAGAAATTGACGTTCCGTTTGGTGTCCAGTAATCTTCATAATGGTCAATGTGTCTATCTTACCGTATAGAAGTGTAGCAAATGTTCTTCTGCAAATATGGCTTGAAACCAATTCATGCTTCGGATAAATTCCCATTACCTTTCGATGAATCGTTTCTTCTTTTCCATTAACCTTTACAACTACTTCTGAAATTTTATTTGCATATACACTCTCCAGCGTGAAAATGCTTTGAAATTTGAAATAAGTCTACAATGCTTACTGTAATAAAAATAAATAGTCATAAATGTTTTGCATTTCATATCTTTGATTTTTAATTCGCAACATGCAACAACCTTCAAATAAAAAAATTTACTTTGCCTCCGACCAACATTTTGGTGCACCAACTCCTGAATTAAGTTTTCCAAGAGAACAAAAATTTGTTGCTTGGCTTGACGAAATTAAAGTTGATGCGGAAGCTATTTTTTTATTAGGGGATTTATTCGATTTTTGGTTTGAATATAAAACCGTTGTCCCAAAGGGATTTATTCGTGTTTTAGGGAAATTAGCCGAAATTCGGGATAGTGGAATTCCAATTTATTTCTTTGTTGGAAACCACGATTTGTGGATGCATGACTATTTTCAGAAGGAACTTAATATTCCTGTTTATCACGATAATAAAGAATTTACTTTTGGCAATAAAACGTTCTTAATTGGTCATGGTGATGGAAAAGGCCCTGGCGATAATGGGTATAAAAGAATGAAACGCGTATTTACAAATCCTTTTTCAAAAGCTATATTTCGCTGGTTGCATCCTGATATTGGTGTGAAATTAGCCCAATATTTATCCGTGAAAAACAAACTGATTTCTGGCGATGAGGACGTAAAATTTCTTGGCGAAGAAAACGAATGGTTGGTGCTTTATTCCAAAAGAAAACTAGAAACAAAACATTACAATTATTTTGTTTTTGGTCACCGTCATTTACCGATGAAAATCTCCGTGGGAGAGAATGCTGAATATGTGAATTTAGGCGATTGGATTGGCTATTTTACGTATGGCGTTTTTGATGGTGAAAATTTTGAAATTAAGACGTTTAAAGAAAAAATGTAATATTTGTGTCTTTTTTAACTTCAAATCCTTTTTAAATAATTGAGTTAAAAAACTAAAGTTTGAATGGCGTGTGGCAAAATAGAAATCGCAGTGGATTTTGTTCCGACACACAAATTATAATTAAGTTTTTTATTGCTTTGATTCATAACAATAGTAACTACTTTTCCGTCTTTATTCAAGAAAGAAGTCGTTAATAATTGGCTTCTACTTGCAACACTGCTAATTCTTTTAGCCTCTTTTCCTATAAATTTAGAAAAATGACCAATGAAATAATAGGATGGCGTGTAGATTAATTCCCCTGATTTTAAATCTGCGTGAATTGGTGCAAAACAAAAATTACCAACGTGATTTGGACCTCCATTTTCATCAAGAAGAATGTTCCAATCTGTCCAACCCACAGTGCCATTATTGAAATCGTTAATCATTGAACGGCCGTATCGTTCTCCGTTTTTCCATAATTGGTAATTGTTTGCATCGAATTTTTCAACACATCCTTCGGTGAAAAGCATATTTTTATTTGGATACATTTCGTGCACTTTTCCAACGTTTTCAAACATTGGTTCTCCACCGCTCCACGATTCATACCAATGAAATCCTATTCCCCAAACATATTTATTGGCTTCCGCATCATCAAGAATCGTGCTTGCTCTTTGAGAAAGTAAATCTCGATTGTGATCCCAAACGGTTATTTTTTTATCGCCAAGTCCTGAATTTTTTAATGTTGGCCCCAAATAGTTTTTAAGAAAATCACGTTCTTCTTCTGCTGAAAATATACAAGATTCCCATTTTTGAGTTGCCATTGGTTCGTTTTGGATGGTTAAACCCCAAACAGGAATGCCTTCTTTTTCATAGTTTTTTATAAATTTCACAAAATAATTTGCCCAAGATTGATAGAATTTAGGCAATAATTTTCCGCCTTTAAGCATATCATTACTGTCTTTCATAAATGCTGGTGGACTCCACGGAGAAACATATAAATTGATTTTTCCACCTGCAATTTCGGTAGCTTTTTTTATCATTGGAATACGATATTTTTTATCGTGGTCAATGTTGAATGACTTCAAATCGGTATCGCCTTCTTTTATATAGGTATAATTTTCAGAACTGAAATCGCAACTGTGAATGTTGGTTCTTATCAATGAATAGCCAATTCCTTTGTCTTTACTAAAATAGGAATTCAAAAATTCTTGTTGTTTTTCATTGGATAATTTAGCAAAAACCTCAGCACTTGCATCTGTAATTGCGCCTCCAATTCCTAAAAAGGTTTGGTACGTTTTAGTAGGATTTACAAATACGCAAAGTTGTGTTTCTAAAGGCTGTTTTAAATCAGAAAAAGTTAGATTATCTGTTTTTGACAATCTCAAATTAGTACTATCCGCTGAAGTATAAACCGTAACTGTTCTATTATTTATAGAAAATGGCTTGCTTGAAATTTTTCCTTTATTTTGTGAAAAAGAAAAAAGTGAAGTCGTTAAGAGTGTTATTAAAACTATTCTTTTCATTGTAAATGTTTTGTATTTTTACCAAATAAAAGTTCCTACAGAACCCGATTCTAAAGAAGCAGTTACACACTTTCCGTTGTGTTTTATGTTAAATATTTCTGTTGCATTTCCATCATTTTCAACCAGCAACACCTTTTTCCCATTTGGTGTTTTGAAAGCTACGGTGTTTAAATTTCCATTTATAGTACTCGCAATTCTCACAGAACCCATTGGAACAAATTTTGAAGCGTGTGCAATAATATAATAACTCACGTTACGGATAAATTCGCCATTAGAAATTGTTAATGCGCCCTTACATTGGCTACAGCCACCAGAAGTATGCGGTTCAAAAGTGGCATTATTTGCTAAATTCCATTCTAATGCATTTTTACTCCAATTTCTCATTGAGCCAATCACAACATTTTTTGTATGCCATTTTAAATCCCCTGCAAAATCCCCTGTTGAAGACGTCCATTGTTCGGTAAAATAAACATTTTTATTTGGAAATGCCAAGTGAACATTTGTTAAAGCACTAATATCTCCTCCATACAAATGAAAAGCAGATCCATCAATATATGGATTTGCATTTGTATCGTTTAAAACGGATATTGGATATTCTGGAGTGTCACAATTGTGATCAAAAACAACAATTTTAGTAGTTATTCCTGAATTTTGAAATGCTGCCCCAAGTTTTTTTACAAAACTAATTTGTTGTACTGAAGACATAACCATACTTGGATTATTACCTCCATTCAATGGTTCGTTTTGTGGACAAACCGCATCAATAGTTATGCCTTGAACTTGCATCTCTTGAATATATTTCACAAAATATTGCGCATAAGAACTATAGTAAATGGGAACTAAACTGCTTCCTGTTGACGTATAAATACTTTTCATCCAAGAAGGGGCGGACCAAGGCACAGCTATTATTTTTATATTTGGATTTATGAGTACAATTTCTTTAAGTAATGGAATTAAATTAATCATATCTGGCGCAAGACTAAACTGCGTTTGACTTATGTCTGATTGTCCGCTAGGTAAATCATTGTAGGAGAAAACAGAAGAGTTCAAATCAGAGGCTCCAATACTAATTCTTAGGTAACTAATTGAAATCGAATTAACATCAGTTCCAAAGAGTTCTTGTAATAATTGTTGTTTTTTTACTGCGTCCAAGCCGTTAATTAGTTCTGCGCTTCCGCCTGTTAAGGTGAAACCAAAACCATCAATTGTTTGAAAATTTTGAGTTTCATCCACTTCGATATTTTGATAGGCATTATTAACGGTTTTAAAAACTAATTCCGTTGCTTGCTTTTGCAACTTTACAGATTGATCCCCTTTGGTTAACCAAAAATCCATTTCATTTGTAATAATTGGTGGAGTAGGATTATTTATTTCGCTTGAAGACGAACAATTTAGTTGTAAGACAATTAATGTTAATAAAACTGAGGCTTTCATAAGTGTTTTTATATTTTTCATTTTCTTATTTGAATTTCATTTCGACAAAAACTGGAAAATGATCTGATGGAAATCGTAAGTTTTTTGAATCCGTTAAAACGGCATATTTATTTACAATAAAACGACTGTTTTTAGATAAAAAAATGTAATCGATTTGCTTGGTTGATGGCTCATTATATTCAAAATTATTAAATGTTCCAATAGGTCCGAATGGTTTTTCGACAGACAATTCTCGACTATCATTCATTATTTTTCTCAATTTTAAAATTCTATTTTCATTGGGTTCTGAATTAAAATCTCCCATAAAAATCACGGGCAATTTTTGAATATTTACAACTTCAATTTTTGAAAGTATCAACTCAATCCCTTTTGTTTTGGCAACTTCTCCAATATGATCTAAATGCGTATTAAATACCCAAAAGCTTTTATTTGATTTTAAATCTTTGAAAAGCGCAAAGGTGCAAACCCGATTACAAGCCGCATCCCAACCTTTAGAAATTTCATTTGGGGTTTCAGAAAGCCAAAAGGTGGTTTCTTTTGTAACTGAAAACCGTTCTTTTTTATAATAAATATTAGAGGATTCCCCTTTTCCAATTCCTTCTCTTCCAATTCCAATGTGATTGTATTTTAAAAGAGCACTTGAAATATCTATTACCTGATTTGGTGTTGCTTCTTGAATCCCAAAAACATCAGGTTCGTAAAATTGTATTTGCGAAGTAAAAAAATCTTTACGATGCGACCAATCATTTTCACCATCAACGGCAATATCAAGACGAATGTTATAGGTCATTACTTTTAAACTTTGAGCATGTATAAAAACACTCAAAAGCATAAAAATTAAGAAGACAACTTTATTTATTAAACTATTCATGAAATATGATTTAATCTGTTAAAGCCTCTGTTAATAAATCAACAGAAGCCGTTAACAGCAACCCAACTAAACTTCTTTAATACCCTGGATTCTGAGTAAGATTCGGATTATTATCTAGTGTTGATTGAGGAACAGGCCAAATCAAATCATTGACTCCTAGATTATTAATATATGGCATCGGTGTAAGAACACTTGTTTGAGTTGTAGGATTATAGACAAGGTAGGTTTGTTGAGACAAAATCTCAATTGATTTCCCTTCTCTTTTTAAATCAAACCATCTATGACCTTCAAATGCTAATTCTAAAAAGCGTTCTTTAAGTATTTTATTAATTGCATCATCTTGGGAAGTTGCTGGTGCCACATTTGCCAATAGAACTCTAGTTCGTATTTGGTTTACCAATGTCATTGCGCCCGTTAGGTCACCCGAATGTGCCAGAGCCTCAGCTTTTAATAGTATAATATCTGCTAAACGAAAAATATAGAAATTTTGTGTTCCATCTGTGGCTCTCATTTTCCAAGGATTAGGAAATTGTGTATAAGTTGTCCAATAGGGATCTGCAAAAGTTGTGGGAAATTTTTTAATTGTTGACAACCTTCTTTTAGCATCTAATGCAAGACTTAAGGTGTGTGAAGGCGTATTGAATTTTTTCCAATTATTTCCAAGAAACACATTGGTACACCATCCATTTACAGTACTTCCCTGACCTCCACCATCTACTTCCCAAATAGATTCTGCATTTCCTTCGTGAAGGTTATCGAATAAATTATCAAAAACAGGCATTAAGCTATAACCCCCAGTAATAACGGCATCAGAATATTGAATACATTTTACCCAATCTGGATTTGGCATAGTCGCATATACTTTAGCTAATAAGGCATTCGCGGCTCCTTTACTTGCTCTGAATTTACTTGAAGCAGATGAGGTAGATGTTGGTGCTTTCGCTAAAGCCACTTCACAATCTGCAATTATAGCAGCATATACCTCTGAAACTGGTTTTCTTGCCGGGTATAATGAAGGATAAATTTGATCAAAATTGTCGTTGTTTATTGATGTTACCGTTTCGTTTACTACTGGAAAATCTCCCCAAGTTTGCACGGCTTGAAAACGAGTCATCGCTCTGATTAAGCAGGCTTCCCCCATCATTTCGTCTTTTCTTGCTTGAGGTAAATCAGGTACATTGTTTGCATAATTAATTACAAGATTGCATCTTTTTACAAAATCATTTAACCAATTCCAATCTCTTGCAACAACATAATCGGTAGCAATAGTTCGGTATTCATCTATTTGAAAAAAGTCATCGCCATCTCCACCTGCGTAAGCCACGTCAGAACCTGCATCACCTAGGAAAAAATAGTCAAACTGCCAGTATTCAATTCCAAAAGAAGCATTACACGATTTCATTGCTAACTCAGCATCGGCTGCGGTAGCAAGTAATTGTTCGTTTTGAGGCGGACTGATTTCATCCGTAATTGGCTCTGTGTTTAATAAATCACTACATGAAGTAAGGAGCAAAATACTTGCTCCGAAAAGCACTGTTTTTTTGTATATAATTGATATATTCATAATTTCTATTTTTTTAATTAAAATCCAGCTTTCAAGCCAAAAATAAATGTTCGTACTTGAGGGTAGGTTCCGTAATCTATACCTTGACCTGTTCCAGAATTTCCTCCAAATGCACTAACCTCTGGGTCAAATCCAGAATATTTTGTCCAGGTTACTAAATTTTGTCCTGTGGCATATAATTTTAAAGAACTTAATCCTAAAAATAATTTCTTAAAATTATAACCCAAGGTTACTGCTTTCATTCTCACATAAGAACCATCTTCTATCCATCTAGTTGAATTGGCTGTTGCCGATATTCCTTGAAAATTGGTAGGACCTGCTCTTGGAACATCGGTAATTTGACCTGCAGTTGTCCATCTGTCTAAGACAACAACGGATTGGTTTTTATTGTCTTTCATTCCTTC
>CANFVB010000107.1 GCA_947450355.1 Bacteroidota bacterium | reverse complement strand
CCAATCGGTTCAGGTTATCGTACTCAAAACCATGTCCATAGTTACCTCCCATACTATTTTCCGTAGGTCCCGCTTGGTTAACCAAATTGGTTACGTTGCCCACTTTGTCGTATTTGTAAAAATTGTTATACAAATCCTGTGCATTGGAAGTTTTTACGTTCAAATTCTCTAATCGACGTAGTGCTGGGGTATAGTTATAAAAAGTTTCTGTTTTATTGCCATACAGCAAGTACGCTCGTTGTTCATAATAATCATAGTCGATACGGTTTATATATTGGTAGTCTCGACCATATACTTGCCCCGTCATTCGGGTAAGGTTTCCTCCTAAATCATAGTTGTAATTCACTTTCTCTTGGTCAGGATAAATCATGGTTTGCAAACGGTTCCAGCTGTCGTAGAAGTAATTTGTTTTGAAAACGCGTGAGGGTAGGTTGGGGGATATAACGGTTCTAACATTTGTGACCACTTCGCCCATATTCCCGTATTCAAATTCCTGATGTCCTGTTGCATCACTCTGATAAATTAATTGACCTGCATTATTACCAGAATCCCCATATTTATAGTTTACATTACTCAAGTTTTGTCCCGATGGCGTTTCTGGATACACTATTTCTTGTAGGCGGTTGTACTGGTAGTTGTAGTTAACAAAGGTGCCCGCAGCCGCTAAATTTGCCGTTTGCAATTGTACTAAATTACTCGCCGTGTCGTATTTAAAAGTTGTTGTTCCATTATCAGGATGGTTAACGAAAATTTTTCTACCAAGTAGGTCGTACTTGTAATCGGTTACAAAGCCTTGTGCGTCTTTATAGTTCATTAGCTGTCCTATGGCATCGTAATTAAAATTAGTCCACAAGGCGGTTGCGCCTAAATTCATAGTTGAAATTACTTTACCTGAAACGTTTTTGTAGGTTTCGGTTACAATGCTTTGATTTTCGTTTTGGTCGGTAGTTGACTTGGTTTTTAATGCAACTTCGCCCGTATTGTCACTATCAATGCTATATTCTACAGTACTTATATTGTCCTCTGGGTCAATTGTTTTTATAGGGCGGTCCAACTCGTCAAATTGCGTTGTGGCGCTGTAAGGGGAGGCATACTCATTCAATAAAAACTTGGTGGCATCGGTTTTAGTTTCAAAATAAGGATGAAACTGTTGTGTTGCTCGTCCAAATTCATCAAAATAGGTTTTTCCACTTATGGACAATGCTTCGTAGAATTGCTCTTCTTTATGGTCTTCCGACTTATTTAGCGTGATGTCTTTTTTAATTTGTATTGGTCGTGCCAAACCATCAATAAAGGTATAGGTTTGTATGTCATTACCGGGATGTTGCTGGTCGTAATGGCTTGTAACTGCCACAGGGACAAAAGTATCTTCAGTAACCCCTGATGTTGCACGTAACAAAGAAAAATAAGGATAGTAATCAAATTTGATGGTGTATTTAATACCTGCATCCAGTTCTTTTGGGGCAATGATTATTGTATTTCTACCAAAAGTGTCGTAATCGTAATGCATTTTATTACCTGTTAAAGCCACCGTTTCTATAACTTTATCAAAATTTGAATTGTAAACTGCCGATGAGCTGTACCCAAAAGCATCTTTGATATTGGTAACATATTTATGATACAACTCATCATAAGCATAATCGTAATACATTCGTTCTCCAGCTGCATTTGCTGGATGCTCTACGTGGACTACATTTCCAAACTCATCATATTTTAGTGACGTTTGGCTAATTTCATCGTTATTGAAGGCAGTAATTTCGAGTTGGCTACCCGTATTAGAATCTACTTCGGTTGTTCGCCTTCTTACCGTTGTTCCATTTACTAAAACGTTTATTTCTTTTGGAACATTAATAGCCAAATCATGATAGGCAATTGTGGCCGAATAATTGTCATTGGTTAAGGCGGTGTTTCCTAAATTAGAATAGTTAATTACCCTGCCTTTACTATCGTATTGCATTTCAACTTGTGTAGTTATTTGAGGTGAAGGTGCCAATTCATAAAGCTCAGAAATTGTTTTTGTCATTACTACTGCTGCTGACTTGCGTCCTTCTGTGCCACCCACATCAAAAAGATTTGACAATACTATTCCTGACATTGCTTGATTGTTACTGGATAACTGCCTAACCTCATAGAAGTTACTCGTTTTAGAATACTTTTGGTTTTCATCGTTGCCTTTCATCATATAGGATTCTTTTAGAAGACCATTCAGGAAATAACTTTCATTGTGGTATTTTGAGATGGATGTACGGTAAGGTGCCTCGCTATTTCCCTCACGATAATCTAAAGTACTTACAGTTTCATACCCATAAAAGTCTCTTTCACGACGATCGTATTTCCCGTTTTCATACTTATACTCTTTTTTGTAAGTATCATTTCCGTCATTGACCTTGTCATAGCCATCATAAATACTAACGCTGCTCATTGCCCATTTAGGGTGAGGATTGTTGTAGTCAATGGGTTGTACTGTATAGTCAATTGTAAAACTTCCTCCTAATGGGTTGGTGACAGCTTTTAGCTTGTTGGTTCTTCGGATATTTGAAGAGTAAACTTTAATGGTATTGTTACTTGCCTCTTCTATAAGGTCAGGAAATCCATCGCCATCAAAATCAGAAATGGATTTTTTTGTTCGAGTAGTTGACGTTGAGCCAGACACAGTAATCCCAATATCTGAAACTTTTATTGGAATAACAAAAAATATAAGATAAAGAGGCACGATAAATCCATAAGTATAAGTACCATTTAGTCCTGCTGTTGATGTTGAGGAATTGTTATTGTAGTCAAAAATCGGAATATTAATAGGAGTTCTAGCAAATTTATTTCCGTTATTAACTCTAATGCTTAAATTACCGCTGTAGGAATCAATCTGGTCTATCATTCCGTCTCCATTAATGTCAATTAAAGTGTTATTAATACCAGCATCGGTTCTGCCAAGATTTAGACCTGCTTCAGCACTAGCGTTCGAATAATTAAACCCGATTCCACCCCCAATGTTTTCACTCTTGCCGTTAGCTAAATTAAATTCTCCCCAACTTAAGGGTCCACTAAAATTATTATTCCCTAAATTTAAACTTACGGTTACAGGACTAGCATTTTCAGTACTTGTTTTAGTTAAAATATCTGGTAATCCGTCACTATTTATATCGGTAAAAATTCTTGAAGAATTAGAGCTAACATTGGAATAACTTCCAGAAAGGCCAAGTGAGGAATGACCAGTACCTGGCTTTTGAAGCTTCCCGGCGGAATTAAAACTACCTGAAGCACTTAATCCC
This sequence comes from Bacteroidota bacterium, assembly GCA_947450355.1. Taxonomy (GTDB): domain Bacteria; phylum Bacteroidota; class Bacteroidia; order Flavobacteriales; family Flavobacteriaceae; genus Flavobacterium. The sequence goes on along the minus strand of CANFVB010000107.1, from coordinate 4,184 downwards.
CAATTTTTACTATTATCCTCTGAAATTGACCCTCCATTGTTTCTACTTACTACAGGAAAAAGACCTCCTGTTTTTTTGGTTAACTGTATTTCGTCATTGGTTACAACATCAGGATAACGGTCTCCATTTAAGTCAATAAAATCGGTTAGTGAATTGTTAATTCCATTAGGAGAATAATTTCCTGAAGCACCAACTCCACCAATGTTCCCTCCAGCACAATACGTTTCACTACTTCCCTCTGAAATTCTGTCAATACCATAAGCTCCTGTTACAAGACTGGCTTGTGTGGTAGTAGGTGCACCCTGTGATTCAATAGTGTAGGTTTGAGATAATTTAGCAGCTCTCGAATTTGTTTCGTTTGCGTAATTTTCTTGGTGCATTGCAATCCATTTATCATCAAAAGAATTGGTTGGAATATCAAAATCTCTATGGGCATTTGCCACCATAAAAGGATCTTGTACTGTTGCATTAAATTGAGCTTGTAACGCACCAATTTGTTGTTGAAACGCAGGACTACCTGCGCCAAGATTTTGTAAATTTGTAATTGCTGGATTTAATACAGGGGGGTTAGATACAGGAGTTGTATATAGATTTTCATAAATAGCATTGGCTTGATTTGTTCCAATTACTAAAAGCTCTTCTTTTAATAAATCAATATTAAATTCGTTATTATGATTTGCTTTTGTAGTTGCTTTAGGGTTATACATAAATTGCCCCCATTGTCTATACATTGACCCATAAATAGAATTTGGTTTTTGTAAAAGATTTATTTGTGAACCACCTAAAATACGGATACCGCCTTGTGTTGAAATAAATGAAACAGCGTTAGAAGAACTTAGAACTCGTGTTAATAGTGAAACGTCATTAACGTCTCCAATTGTTCTTTTACTATCGTCAGTGTAATACCCAATTTCAATATTGGCATTATTGACACCATCAATAATTATTGGAGAACCCACTGAAGTTGCTACTCCATTGGTTACGGTGATAGTTTTTTTACCAAATAAATGACCCGCTTTTTTTACTACAAAGTAAACAATACCATTATCATGAATATTTGAATTAAATAGTGATACATTTGGATTGATAGTAGCCCCCTGTAAATTGGTTCCATCAAATGTTTTATAGCTAGAAGCACAAATATAGGATTTATAGATACTGTAATCTGGAATCGGATATTTTGTTTCAACAGTTGTTACTGAACCTCCTCCAGTAACTTCTTGATTGGAAACGGTACATTGCATTTTAGATTTCCATTCTATTGCTTTCCAATCTAAATTTGATGACGATTTTACTTTAAATAAGAAAATGGTAGTCGTAGAATTAGAAAGGGGTATCACATAATTGCTTAAACTAGTAGGTGCAGTAACTATTGAATTTTGATTGGCATTACACACAGCACTCCAAATAGTTACTTCAGAATTTAAATTTGGATTCGAAGTGTCGAAAGTTTTTTTGATAATTTCATAAGTAACACTATCTGATGGATTATTAACAGTTATTGGCGTCCAAGTAATAGCAACACTACCTTGTTTTCCAGGAAAAATTACAGGGTTTTGTTGTGATAATATGAATCCGTCACTGTATTTATTAGTATAAAGATATTGACCATTAGCATCTACCGTATTCAACAATTGATTATCCAAATATTTAATTTTAGGATTCCAAGATACAGATGGGTTACCGGTTGCAATGCAATGGACTCTAAAATATATTCTATCCCCTTTTTTCACTATTAAGGCACTTGTATTGGTAGCGTTTCTATTGACGATACTGTTTACATTAGGTAGTGTTCTATTTAATTTTTTTCCATACAACATACCCGTACCTCCAGGGGCATAGTTACAAGTGAAAGATTCTAATGATTGTCCACCATTATCTTTCATTTCAATAGTAATAATTACTTCTTTCAAAGGGTCATTATTTACAATTGTATTTTCTATTTCTATAGGGCCATTTGCAGGTGCTTCCCACATTTTAACAACATCATAATTTGGTACTTTATCCTCCACCACGGTACTAATTACAGGAGGGGTTACCGTAATAGGTTCAGCAGAAATTAGCATATTTTCTGTACGTAAGCTTTCAGTTTCAAAATAGGGATTACCGGTTGAACTATCAATTCTATTAAAATAGGCAACCCCATCTTTAATAATATCAATTAATCCATCACCATTGGCATCTGAAAAATAAATAGTGCTTCGGGAATAATTATGTGAATTATCGTATCCAAAAATAGCACTAGCCCCGAAGTCTATATTTAATTGAAAATTCATACTTGTAGACTCTCCCCTTGATATGTAAAAATCAGAAATATCATTGTTAACACTTGTAATTGGCTGATATGACTCAAATGAATGCGTTAATACAGGTAAATTTTGAGTATCATAACTTCTAACAAGGGTGTGTTTCTTCCAATACAATCGTCCTCCAGTTTTATATACTACATCGTCTAAACCATCTCCATTGATATCAATTAAAGTGGTCAACGATTCACCTAGGTCCCAACCATGAGTATATTGCATTCCAAATGTTAAATTTTTATTGAAAGGATTCCAAGTGAAGTCAAAACCAAACCCAAAAAAACCAGCTGCGTTAAAATTCTTTGAAACAGAAGAACCTAAAATAGCTCCTGAATTATTAAACCCAGGAATATTTGGTGGCGAAAAGGAATCTGAACTGGTAACATTAGTGCAATCATCTCCTTTGTTTGAAACATCAAAGTTAGCGGCTTTGATAATGTATCTTTCACGAAGTCTTTTGTAATAATCTGTAAATTTATTATTTGAATTGCTTAAAGATTCAGAATAATTTTGAGAAGTTACTTTATTTAATGGTGCAATAGGACATCCCGAATTACTAGCTAGACCAAAAACTAAAGGACATGCATCCTCAGAATCACAAACCGAATCACCATCTGCATCTGGTCGTGGTTGCGTTTCGTAACAAATAGTAGCGCTTTGGTTATTTGAAAAATAACCTCCATTCAATTCTACATCATCATAGTATTTGAATTTATGGGAATAAAATTCAGTATTATTTGTATCAAACTCTGTAACTTTATCCAATAGTGTTTTTTCAAATTTACCATTAACATAAGTAAAACCATATCTACGAATAATGGTTTCACGATTTTTCACGGTAACTTTTTTCAAAACAAAAGGTTCAATTTGTTTAAGTCCTAAATTTGCATTTATTGAAACGTCATTTCTAACATTTGAATCTTCTTCAAATATTATAGAATAAGATCCTTTGGAGCTCTTAAATCCTGTATAAAAAATAGTTTTTATATGAAAAATATTTCCTCCGTTAAGATTTTCATTTGTCTCTAAAAATTGTCTTGTCGACTCATTTCTGTATTCATAGATAACATTATTTCCATAAACATCTTCGCTCATATACAAACCCCAATGTACAATTTCTGAGCCATTCGCCATGGGAGTACTTTCTGGATTATTGGCTAATGGGTTTTGTGTTTTTCTGATAATTGTATTCTCTTTAATCCCTTTTGCATCTCCTCCGTACCAATTTTTAGAACCATCCGTATTTGTTACTTTCCAATAATAGGTACTTGGGGAGGTTCCTAATCTTTCTATTTTGGCATAACTTCCCTGTTTTCTTGGTGTGAATATGGCTTCAGTGGCAGCAATCCTGGTTCTAGGTAAAGTGGAAAAAACACCCCCGACTTCAGTGTGTCTGTTTGGCATCCAATCAGAATCTCCTAATTTAGGATACATCATTTGCTCGCCTCCAAGCGAATAAATTTCAGATTCATTAATAGGGTCAAAAGTTGGAACACCCCATCTGGTATCCAAGCTAACCGATGGGATGTTAATATTCCATCCTTCACCCAACCATCCATTGCCTCCTCCGCTTGAATATTGCAACGCAATTTGAGGCTGCATTCCTTTTCTTCCTGCTGGAATTTTTATAGGATAACTCACATTTGCATCTCCTTTTTGAGAAACCTCTGGCGGACTAATTATCGTCATTTCTGATGAAGGGTCAGCTGCTTTTATGTCGTTCATCATTGTTGAAGTAAAACCTGCCGTTTCTGGACTTTCAGGTGCTTGTATTATTCCGTTAATGTAATCTGTAAAATGAGTGGTAAGTACCGAAACTGTTTTTTCCTTTTCATTTATTGTATCTCTTTTTACCGCTACCCAACTTTTAGAATCGGTATT
>CANFVB010000106.1 GCA_947450355.1 Bacteroidota bacterium | reverse complement strand
GTTCACTAAGGATAAAATGATGTTTGCAAAAATCAAAGTGGTGAATGCCATTGTTCTGGTTTTGAATTCGTCGCCGCCATTTTGAATGCTATATTGATACACAAATAAAACTCCCAACCCAATGATTAGCCCTTGAATGATACTGATTATTTTTTCATTTAATGTCAAAAATGCTGAGGTCAATTTTCGTGGTGGTTGTTTCATGCTATTTATTTCAGAAGCTTCATTTTCATAAACAATCGTACACATTGGACCCATTACAATTTCAAGAAAAATCACATGAATTGGCGTGAAAATATCGGGGTATTTCCAGCCTAAAAATAAAGGCATCGAAACCGTAGTTACAATTGGAATGTGAATTGAAATAATATACCGAATGGCTTTTTTTAAATTCGTGTAAATGCGCCTTCCTTCAGCGACAGCCACTACCATTTTAGACAAATCATCGTCCGTTAGAATTAAATCGGCAGCCGTTTTTGCAATTTCAGTTCCTTTTTTTCCCATTGCAATTCCAATGTGTGACGCTTTCAATGCGGGCCCATCATTCACACCATCGCCAACCATTGCTACCACTTGATTGTCTTTTTTTAGGGCTAACATTACGGCCAATTTTGCCTCGGGAAACATTCGTGTCAATAAAGTAGTATTGTGAATGGCTTTCAACATTTCAGACTCGCTTAACTTCATAATTTCGTGACCTTCAATAGCATTGGTAGCATTTTTTATTCCCGCTTTTTCAGCAATGGCTTTTGTAGTTGCACTGTTGTCGCCAGTAATCACTTTGACTTGAATTCCAGCTTCATAAAACTGATTAATCACGTGTTGAATATTCTCTTTTGGCGGGTCATAAAATACCACCAATCCCACAAAATTGAATTTAATATGTTGTTGTATTTTTGGAAAATCGGTGCCTTCAAAATCAGAATAGCCTACGCCCAAAATCCGATGACCTTTGGAAGCAATCGCATTTATAATAGTATGAATCTTAGCTTTTTCTTCTTCCGAAAGATTGGAAACTTTTAAAATTGCTTCGGCACCACCCTTGGCAGCAATGATTCTTCGTCCTTCTTTGTTTTGAAATACGTGCGTCATCATTGGTGGTTTTCCGTCAAGCGGATATTCGTGCACCATCGAAAACAAATGCCTTTCATCTGATTCAGTCATTTTTTTATATTCGTGATGCAATGTTTTTTCCATTGGATCAAAAGGAATCGGTTCGCTTGCCCACATTGCGGTTTCAATCACTTTTTTGGCTTCAACATCCCAATTTCCATCTTCAAATAATTGTTCAGATGGAAAAGCATAAACCGCTTGTAAACTCATTTTATTTTCGGTAATTGTCCCTGTTTTATCTGTACAAATTACTGTTGCACCGCCTAAAGTTTCAACGGTTCTGATTTTTTTGACAATAATTCCTTCTTTCATTAATCGCCAAGATCCTAAAGCCATAAATGTGGTAAACGCAACAGGAATTTCTTCGGGAATGATTGACATCGCAAGGGTTAATGCTTTTAATAAACTCGGCAAAAAAGTTTGTGTTTTCCATAAATAAAAACCAAATACAAGAAAGAATATTATAATTCCGATGATTGCCATTCCTTTTGCAAAGGTTTCAATTTGGATTTGCAACGGCGTTCGCTCTTCCTTAATTGACAATAAAGAAGTTCCTAATTTCCCAATTTTTGAGTGTTCTCCGATTTCTGTTGCCCGATAAAAAGCAACTCCCGAAGCAACTAATGTTCCGCTATAAACTTCGTTTTCTCCTTCATTTTTAGATTTGAAAACCGAAAATGCTTCTCCTGTTAATGAAGCTTCATTCACAGAAAAATCATTACTGTAAATTATTTTCCCATCGGCATTTATCGTATTTCCCTCCATTGCAATCACAATATCATTTACTACAATATCAATAGTTGGAATGTTTACAATTTCCTCGTTTCGTAAGACTTGGCTCAAAGGTTCGGTGAGATTTTCTAATGCTTCCAATGCTTTCCGACTTCGATTGTCTTGAAAAAATGAAATTCCTGAAACTACAATAAGTGCAAATAACATAAAATAGGCCTCGTCATATTTATTTAGTATAAAATAAATAATGGCAACTGCAATTAATAACAGTAACATTGGCTCTTTTAAAACATCTAAAAGTGTCAGCCACCACTTGTGTTTTGGCTTATGAATTTGCTCGTTGGTTCCAAACTTTTTTCGTGAAATTTGAACTTCCGCATCGGTTAAACCAATGATATTTTCAGGAATGTTTATTTTTTTTGACATAATAAAAGGCGTAAATTGAAACTACTCAAATTTAAGGATTTTATTGTGATAATTTACTGATAATTAACAGGTTATTTGGTGTTTTAAAGTGGAATTATTTTTAATTGATTTCAAAAAAAAAGTTCAAAAATCGTACGACTTTTGAACTTTAAAATTTTGCTTTTTTAGCTATTTCAATACATATTAAATATCATCAAAATCAATATCGGTAAAACTTGATGTATTTGGTAATTCTCCATCTTCTGTTTTTTCAGTTGGATGTTCTTTTTTGAAATCCTTTTGGTGTCTTTCAGAAATAACTTCTTCGCCTTTGTGATTTAATACATACGAAGTCATATCTCCTAATATATCTGCAAAAGCTGTAAAATCTTCTTTGTACAAATATATTTTATGTTTTTTGAAGTGGAATGAACCGTCTTCTTCTGTAAATTTCTTACTTTCAGTAATTGTAATGTAATAATCGTCGGCTTTTGTAGCTCTTACATCAAAGAAATACGTTCTTCTTCCTGCTCTCAAAACTTTAGAAAAGATTTCCTCTTTTTCTAACATATCATTTTCTCTCATAATCGTTTTTAAGTTTAATTACAATCCAAAAATCATAAAAAAAGGATTATAAAACAACAATTATGACAAATCTTTTTCAGAAAGTTGCTTCAAATACAATTCTTTATAATATCCATCTTGGTTTATTAATTGATTATGAGAACCTTGTTGGATAATTTCGCCATCTTCAATAATGATAATAGTATTAGCATTTTTAGCGGATGAAACCCGATTACTAACAATTATGGTAGTTTTATTTTTACAATATTCTAATAAATTAGTCAAAATTGTTTCTTCAGTTTCTGTATCTACCGCTGACAAACAATCGTCGAGCAATAGAATTTCTGGATTTTTTATTAATGCTCTCGCAATGGAAACCCGTTGTTTTTGACCGCCTGAAAGTGTAATTCCACGTTCGCCTAAAACAGTTTCATACTTCTTTGTGAAGTTGATGATATTGTCATGAACCACAGCTTTTTTTGCAGCAGCAACAACTTCTTCCTCTGTTGCATCTTCTTTTCCAAATTTAATATTGTTTTTTATCGTGTCAGAAAACAAAAAGGCATCTTGAGGAACAATCCCAATATTATTTCTTAAATCGAATAAATGAACGTCTTGGATTGGCACGCCATCAATTAAAATAGTTCCCTTAGTAACATCATACAAACGACTAATTAAAGTAAGAACACTGGATTTTCCCGAACCCGTTTTTCCAAGAATTGCCAAAGTTTCACCTTTTTTTACGGTAAAGGAAACATTATTAAGTGCTTTTATATTGGTATCATCATAAATAAAAGTCACATTTTGAAATGTTATTTCTCCTTTTATAATAGAATGGTTTTCTGAATTATTTCTGATTTCTGGTACAATTTTCAAAAATTCATTGATCCGTTTTTGTGAAGCTTCCGCCTCTTGAATCATTGAAGAAATCCAACCTAATGAAGCGACTGGCCAAGTTAGCATATTTACATAAAGTATAAATTCGGCAATTATTCCGATGCTTTTTATGCTTCCGTTGATGTATAACATTCCACCAAAATAAATCACAACTAAATTGCTTACGCCAATTAAAGCCAGCATTAAAGGTCCAAAAAGAGATTGAACTTTTGCCAAACTCATGCTTTTTTCTTTGCTTTCCAAAGATAAATTATTGAGATTTTCCTGATGTAAGTTTTCTAATGAATACGCTTTTATCACTCGAATTCCTGAAAATACTTCTTGCGTAAAACTTGATATTTTTGATAAATATTGTTGAAAAATAGTACTTCTAACATTGATTTGCTTGCTTAATCTGAAAATTGCATACGATAAAATCGGCAAGGGAAGCAAAGTGTATAATGTTAATGTTGGTGAAACATTATACATATATACAATTACAATTGTAAAACGGATGAAAGTATTTATCGTGTACATTACTGCGGGGCCAACATACATACGGACTTTTCCAACATCTTCGCTAATTCGATTCATTAAATCGCCCGTTCTATTTTGTTTGTAGAAACTTTGAGATAAATTTTCATATTGTCTAAACACTTCGTTTTTAAGGTCAAATTCTATGTGGCGTGACATCACAATCAAGGTTTGACGCATTAAAAATGTTAAAAACCCAGCAATGATAGTAGTTGCAATTACCAATAAAACGTTATGAAACAGTTCGTTACGGATTATTGAAATATCAGAAGTATTCGTTTTAGAAAATCTTTCAATTGCTTCAAATGATTTACTAATTAGTTTTGGCGTAAATAATGAAAAAATTTGGGCAACAATAGTTATGAAAATACCGAGTAGAAATCGATATTTATATTTGACAAAATATTTATTTAGATATTGTAATTCTTTCATTTTTGGAAGGAAATTTTATATTTTTAAAACTTAAAATCAGAATTGATTTAGATAAAATTCAGTTCGCAAATATACGTTTTAAAAAGGAAATTTTTCTTTAAGAAATACTTAAAATACAATAGAAATTCGTTTTATGAATTAGGATTTACATAAATTCATTTTAATTTAAATTGAAGAAAAGGTTTGTAAGTAGGTGCTTTTTTCAAAAATAGTACTATTTTTGCACCGTCAAAGATTTTCTTTAGCTAAATAATTAAATAAGTTCTTACCAAGTGTTAAATAGAAGACATATCCGTGTGAAAGTGATGCAATCGATTTATGCGATGCACCAAAATGGTTCAGATAGTATTGAAAAAGAAGAAAAATTCTTGCTTTATAGTATCGATAATATTTTAGATTTATATCTAACAATGCTGTCTTCGTTAATTGAAATTGGTAAAAAAGAGGCTGTTTTTATTGAGAAATCAAGTCAAAAACACATTACAACTTCACAAGAGCGAAATCCCAATAAAAAATTCATAAACAATACCATTCTTCAGATTCTTTCTGAAAATAATTCTTTGAGTATTGCTTTAGAAAATAGAAAAATTAATCATTGGGAATTAAATGAAGATTACATCCAAATTCTTTTAGATAGCATAAAAAACAGTGGTTTTTATGCTAAATATATGGCAAATACTGTAAATAATTTTGAGGAAGACAAGCAATTTATTCTCGATATTTTTACGGAATTGGTTGTTCCTAACGAAAAATTATACGAGTTTTTAGAAGATAATAAATTGACTTGGATTGATGATATTCCTGTTGTGAATACGCAAATTATCAAACAATTAAAGTTAATAAAATCTGCAAAAGACGAAGCTTTTAGAGTTCCAAAAATATTTAAAGACCAAGAAGATAAAGAATTTGTTACTAATTTATTTAGAAAAACAGTTCTTAATGAAAGAGAATTGGCAAAAGAATACGTTGATAAAACACCCAATTGGGATTCGGAACGTATCGCTGAAATTGATACTATTGTACTGAAAATGGCAATTTGCGAGTTTGTGAAATTCCCTTCAATTCCCGTAAAAGTAACAATTAACGAATATTTAGAAATAGCAAAAGAGTATTCTACACCAAAAAGTAGTATTTTTATCAACGGAATTTTAGATAATTTGGTCAAAGAATTTGAAATTGACAATAAATTGAATAAAATCGGAAGAGGTTTAATGTAAAATTTTATATAATTATGAATAAAAAAGTTGTTTTAGCAGCTGTTATCGGTTCCTTTTTATTTTTAGGAGCGTGTAAAAAAGAAGTGAAATTGAGACCTGATATGTTTAAGACTTCAAATTCGGCTTCAATTGGCATTCCAGAGCAAGAAAAAAGAGTAATTCCTGCAGATGGAAAATATCCTGTAATGACCTTTGAAAAAACAGAATACGATTTTGGGACGATTGCTGCGGGTTCAAAAGTGAATTATTCCTTCAAATTTAAAAACACTGGCGAAGCGGATTTAATCATTACAAGAGCGGTTGGATCTTGCGGGTGTACCATTCCTGAATATCCAAAAACACCAATTAAAGCTGGAGAATCTGCAAAAATTGATGTGTCATTCAATTCTGCTGGAAAACACGGAAATCAACAAAAATCGGTTACAATTTCTACCAATACGAAAGCAGGAGTAGAGTCATTAATAATTAAAGCTTCAATAAAAGAGTAATTAACAAATTAAAAATAAAAACAATTATGGAACAAATACAACAATTTTTACCGTTTATTTTAATGTTTGTAGTAATCTATTTCTTTATGATTAGACCACAACAAAAAAGAGCTAAATTGGAAAAACAATTTGAAAGCGACATAAAAGTGGGTGACAAAATCATCACAAAAAGTGGAATTCACGGAAAAATTTCTGAATTAAGCGAAACAACAATTGTTATTGAAACAATGTCTGGGAAATTGAAAATGGAGCGTTCTTCATTATCAATGGAAATGAGTGCTTCATTGAACAAGAAATAAACTAATTATTTTATACCAAAAAGCCCCAATTTGGGGCTTTTTGTATTTTATAAAAATCTGAAAATTATTTTTTTGCTTTTTCTTTACTGAAATCTGTGGTTGCAGTTAGCTGTGCAATTTTAATAATTACATCCATTGCTTTTTGCATACTTTCAACAGGAACATATTCATATTTACCATGAAAATTGTGACCACCAGCAAAAATATTCGGACACGGTAATCCCATATAAGATAATTGAGAACCGTCAGTTCCCCCACGAATAGGCTTAATCAAAGGCTTTATTCCTAATTCTCGCATCGCTTTTTCCGCAATATCAACAATATATTTCACAGGCGTAACCTTTTCCTTCATATTGAAATATTGGTCTTTTCCTTCTGCAATGCAAATATCTGAACCAAATTGTTTGGCATATTTCTTATTGATTTTTTTAGCAATAGCGTGAATTACTTCTTTGCGTTTTTTGAATTTACTTGCGCTATGATCTCTAATTATAAGTTCTAAAACGGTTTCTTCAATGCTTCCATTCAAATGATGAACGTGGAAAAACCCTTCGTAACCTTTTGTTTCTTGGGGCGTTTCTCCTTTTGGCAATTGGTTGATGAAATCGTTGGCAATCAACATTGAATTAATCATTTTTCCTTTGGCATAACCAGGGTGAACACTTTTTCCTTTGAAAGTAATTTTCGCACCTGCAGCATTAAAATTTTCATATTCTAATTCCCCAATCTGACTTCCGTCCATAGTATATGCCCATTCGGCGCCAAATTTTGCCACGTCAAATTTATGAGCGCCACGACCAATTTCTTCATCTGGCGTAAACCCAATTCTAATTTT
>CANFVB010000105.1 GCA_947450355.1 Bacteroidota bacterium | reverse complement strand
GGTTTGTACATTAGCCATAAAAATACCTTTTAGTTGTTAAATAAATTTGAGAATTATCTCTAAAAAGTAGTTTTCTGTTATAGGCAAATGTTAAATTAGAATTAAATTATATCCAAATATAGCATAAAATTAATTTATAAAACAAATCTAAATTGAAAATTTAACAAATTTAATACAATAAAATATGAAAAATAGGTTCAATACTGCATAAATTTAGTTTATAAACCGTAAAAAAATAGCTTCAATAAATTATAAGTAAGAGCTGTAAGATTCATTGTAGCAATTAATAAAAGAGTTTTTGACACGGATTAAAAGGATTAAAAGGATTTTAAAACTTATCGAACAAAATAAAAGGTAGTTATTATTTTTTTTAGCAGTTTCGAGACTTTTGACTTTAAGACATTCTAACTTTCGACTTACTAAATAATTTTATTGATAAACTTTAATATAATCAATCTTGAAGTCTTGAGGAAATACTTTATTATCAACTTCTGGTCCACCGAAATTTCCACCAACAGCCAAGTTGACAATTATATAAAAAGGTTGGTTAAACGGCCAAATATCATTGTTTTTAAGCGTTGGTTGAAAAGTATATACCGAAATATCATCTACAAAAAATTCGATTTTGTCTTTAGTCCAATCCATTGCATAAATATGGTAACCCTCTTCAATATTTTCAAATTTAGTTTTCTTGGTATTGATGGTTTCGCCGTGGCTGTCTTGCGTGTGCAATGAAGTGAAAACCATGTGCGGTTCTCTTCCTACATATTCTAAAATATCAATTTCACCACATTTAGGCCAACCAATATTTGAAATATTAGAACCTAACATCCAAAAAGCAGGCCACAGACCTTGACCAACAGGCAATTTTGCTCTTGTTTCAAAACGCCCGTATTGAAACTGTTTTTTGCCTTTTGTGGTTATTTTAGTGGAGGTAATAACATCTAAATCTAATTTCGCTTGGATTACTAAATTTCCATCCACTAAAGTATGGTTTTTATCGGTATAGATTTGGCGTTCGTTATTTCCCCAACCACATAAATCAGGACATCCATTTCCCACTTCAAAATTCCAAACAGAACTATCAAGCGTTTTGGCATTGAAATTTTCCTCCCAAACTAAAGTACGTTTTATAGCTTGAGCAAAACTGAAATTGCTACAAATTAATGCAAGTAAAAAGTACTTTTTCATATTATTTAATTTGAATATTGGAAATCACTTTCCAATGTTGTTGCTGAACTTCCACCTACAAAAACTTTAAAATCTCCAGATTCTGCTTCCCATTTTGAATTTGAAGTGAAAAATTCTATTGTTTTTTCGTTGATTGTAAACGTTACTGTTTTAGATTCATTAGGTTGTAATTCAACCATCTCAAATCCTTTTAATTCTTTAACTGGTCTTGTTACACTTCCAATTAAATCACGAATATAAAGTTGAACTACCTCTTTACCAGCTACTTTTCCTGAATTTTTTAGTGTTACTGAAACTTGGATTTCACCATTTTTAGAAAATGTGTTAGCACTTAATTTCAAGTTAGAATATTCAAATTTAGAATAACTCAAACCGTGTCCAAAAGGATATAATGGCGTATTTTTTTCATCACCATAGTGAGACCAAAAAACGCTTTCTGGTTCGTTCATTGTTGGTCTTCCCGTGTTTTTATAATTATAATAAATTGGTACTTGACCAATATTTCTTGGGAAAGTCATTGGCAATTTTCCACTTGGATTATAATCACCATAGAGAACTTGAGCAATTGCATTTCCGCTTTGAGTTCCCAAATGCCAAGCTTCTACAATGGCAGGAATGTGAGCATCGGCCCATGGAATTGTCAATGGACGACCGTTATTCAAAACCAAAACAATATTAGGATTTACATTAAATATTGCTTCCAATAATTCTTGTTGCACTCCAGGCAATCCAATTTCAGTTCTGCTTCTGCCTTCGCCTGTTTGCAAACCGTGTTCTCCCAAAACCATAACCACAACATCAACTTGTTTTGCAAGGGCAATTGCTTCCGCAAATCCAGATTTATCTGTGGTATTAATTTTGGTTTCCCAAACAAATTGTGTTCTACCAATCGTTAAATCGGCACCTTTTGCATACGTAAGTTGGTTGTCTTTGTATTTTTGTAAACCTTCTAAAACTGAAACTGCGGTGTTATCATCAGCGGCAATTCTCCAACTTCCCAAAGGACTTGTTTTGTCATTTGCCAAAGCACCAATCAAACCAATTTTTTGACCTGATTTTTTTAATGGTAAAAGTTCTTTCTCGTTTTTCAATAAAACAATCGACTTTTTGGCCATATCTAAAACATCGTCTTGAAATTCTTGTTTCCCAACAGTTTGTTTTTCACGAGCTTCATCACAATATTTATATGGATTTTTGAAAAGTCCCAATTCAAATTTAACTCTCAAAATTCTTTTTGCAGCGTCATCAACTAGGCTTTCCTTTACTTTTCCTTCTCTTACTAAATTGGCTAAATTTTCAACATAAGCATTAGATTCCATGTCCATATCTGAACCTGCGTTTATAGCAATTTCAGTAGCTTGCTTGCTGTCTTTAGCATAACCGTGGTTAATCATTTCACCGATTGAACCCCAATCTGAAACTACAAAACCTTTGAAATTCCAATCGCCTTTAAGAATTTGCCTTTGCAAATAAGAATTTCCAGTTGCTGGAATACCATTTAATTCATTGAAAGAGTTCATAAAAGTACGAACGCCAGCATCGGCAGCAGCCTTGAATGGTGGAAAAATGGTATTTTGCAAAGTAGATTCACTTACATCAACCGTATTATAATCACGTCCCGATTCTGCGAAAGCATAACCAGCAAAGTGTTTGGCACAAGCCAAAATTGAAGTATTAGAATTGAAATTATCACCTTGAAAACCTTGAACACGAGCCACGGCAATCTTGCTTCCCAAAAAGGAATCTTCGCCGGCACCTTCCATCACACGTCCCCATCTTGCGTCTCTTGCAATGTCAACCATTGGCGCAAAAGTCCAATTTATCCCAACAGATGACGCTTCTTCAGCAGCCATTGCAGCAGATTTTTTGATAGCAATCAAATCCCAACTTGCGGCTTCCGCCAATGGAATCGGGCTAATTGTCTTGTATCCATGAATGACATCAAAACCAAAAAGCAATGGAATTCCAAGTCGTGTTTGTTCAACTGCAATTTTCTGAATGGCACGAACATCTTTTACTCCTTTAACATTCAGCATTGAACCTACTAATCCATTTTTTAAATCGGCATATTTCTTGGCAGCTTGTCCGTCTTTTGGTGTTGGACCAGTGATTTCCCAAAAACCATTGTATTGGTTTAATTGACCTACTTTTTCTTCTAATGTCATTAGTTTCAAAATAGAATCTACTTTAAAATCAAGAGAATTTGATTTATTATTAGAAGATATAATTGTCTTGGGAGTATTACAACTTAATATAATTAAAGTTGAAAGTACAGTTCCATATTTTAGTAGGTTTTTCATTTAATGAAATTCAATTATTCATAAAAAAACAACAAGAAGTAAATGATTAACTTCTTGTTGTTATATATCTTATTATTTTATTGGTAAACCCTTACGTAGTCGACTAACATTGAAGCTTGAGTGAAAGCTGGGTCAACATTTCCGCCAAAAGTCCCTCCCATTGCAACATTCATAATCAAGAAGAAATCACTATTAAAGGGCAATGAATTGGTGTTTATTACAGAATGAAACAATACATTATCCACATAAAAACGAATTGATTGTGGACTCCAAATTACTTTGTATTTATGAAAAGTTGTTGCTGTACTAGAAACAGAAGTTTGAGATGAAATTCCGCCACCACCAGAATGACCAGTATAATGAACAGTTCCATAAATAATGTTTGGTATATATCCTTTTTGCTCCATAATGTCAATTTCACCGCAAGCTGGCCATGTGTTTGTAGCATAATTTTGTCCTAACATCCATAAAGCTGGCCAAGTTCCTGCTCCTGCTGGTAATTTAGCATTAAATTCAACTTTACCGTATTTAAATTCATATTTATTTTCAGATTTTAAACGTGCAGATGTATAAGAACTTCCATTTTTAATTGCAGTAATTACAAGATTTCCTCCTTGAACTACAGCATTATTTGTGCTGTTTGTGTAGTTTTGAAGTTCACCATTACCCCAACCGTTATTGTTTCCTAAATCATAACTCCATTTGGTTGCATCAGGAGCACCATCAGTTGAAAATTCATCAGAAAATACAAGATTTGAATAATCAGTCGCGTCTTGAGTTGGTTGAATAGTTGTAAAAGTATGATACCAAGCCAAAGCAGGATTTCCACCCATTACTGCACGAACCGTCATTCTAGTTGCAGTAATTGATAGAATTTCATACGAACTTTGTCCAATATAATACCCCATAAATCCTCCGTCAGAAAAATTCATCATTGTACCTGTTGTTCGTGTTAAATGGTCAGGATTAGCCATTACCACTGATTCAGATGGACCTAAATTTACATTTTTCAATCCTGTTGCATCAAAATTATAACAAGAATCATAACCTGCTGCACCACCTGCAACACTTTGAAAATCTTTATTGAAAAAAGTTTGTCCGTGATTGTCTAATTGGTATTTTAATTGGTTTCCAACTAATGAAAAAGTCAATTCGTTTCCGTATAAACAAGAACTTTCAGAAGAACTCGCTTTTTCCCAAGGAACTGCTTGATACCATTTTGCATAATAATTTTCAGTTGCGTCAGCGCTATTTGGACCAACTCCTAAATGTCCCGTTTCAGAAGCAGACCAATACCAAGTTTTTTGAGACCCACCTGTTAATAAAGCAACAGATTGCGGATCTTCAAAGTTACTTAAAACGGTTACTTCTATAGTTGTAGTTGCGGCAATTCCACCTTTTCCAGTTGCAATAATTGTAACCGTATACGTGTGCAAACCAGTTTGATTGTATCTTTTTTCAAAAACTCCCGAAGGTGAATTTTGAGAAGAACCATCACCGAAAACATATCGGTAGGAAATTGCGTTATCAGCTTTTGCAGTAAATAAAACTTTTCCAGTTCCATCACCATTTAAAGCAGTTGTAGTATTTTGACCAACAATTTGTGCTGAAACAAGAAGATTAACAGGTGCGTCTAAAGCTCCAAAAGATTTCGATTCTTCTTGACAACTTGCCATTAAAAATAGCGCAAAAACGGTCACTATATTTATAATTATTTTTTTCATTTTAGTCATTGTTTTGTTATGAATGGTAAATATCATTCGTATTAGTTAGTCAAGATTATTGAATCAAAATAGAAAGTATAGTTTGGAGAAGCATCACCAGTTGTTCCATTATCAAAAATAAATACTAATTTTTGATATTGATTAGTAGTAGAAATGGCTGTGTAATCAAATGTTAATTCTTGCCAAGCATTTGCAACTGTGCACGTAGCTTCTTTTTCAAAATAGATTGCACCGCTAGATAAATTTTCAACTTTCAATAATAATTTAGCTCCAACTCTTGGAGAATACACTTTTACTTTAAATTTTTTATACACAGAAAAATTGATTGGTGAAGAAAGCGCAAGAAGGCTTCCTCCCCAAACTTGACCTGGTCCTTTAACCATTTTGGCTACAAAAGGAGTTGTATTAATTCCGCCTGGAAATGGATTTGCAACTCTTGTAGCAGTTCCTCCATCAAAATTTACGAAAGTATAAGGTAAAGTTGTTGAATCAAAATCTACTGGTAAAAGTATCAATACCGAACGAGAAACCGTCACCATTTTTGTAAATGGAACTGCAGATTGAGCACTTCCACTCACTGCATAAACAGTAACTTGGTAGGTTCCAGGATTAGTATAAGTATGTGTTTTTGTTTCACCTTGTAAAAATGTTTCAGGGATTTCATTAGGATTTTCACCATAATAAATCTTGAAATTCGTTTCAAAATCTGCAGTTGCGGTTACACTTATCTCCATTGTATTTAATGAAGATACAACAACGTTAGCATTAAGATTTGTTGGTGGGAAAAATGAAATAGTAATTGGAAAAGTTTTTACAGTTCTTTTTCCATTTACAGTAATACCAACAATTTGAATTGTAAAAGGGCCTTCATTGTACTTATGCGTAGTTGCTACTCCAGCTCCAAGCAATGCAGGTTCAACAGTTGCATCACCATAGTAAACTTCAAATTGTGAAACTCCTTCACCTATTGGAATAATAGTAACGTTTCCTGTATTATCAGGAGCAATTGATATTTTTGCAGAGATATTTATAGGTGCTGCAATAGCCTCTAAATCGACATCGTTACTGTCTTTTGAACATCCAAAAAGGATTGTCAAAACAAAAATGCTAATTAAAAATTTTATATTTTTCATAGTTGTAATTTATTAATATCCAGGGTTTTGTTGCCAATTTCCATTTGAAAACTGAATTTCCTCGAAAGGAATTGGGAAAATTTCATTTTTATTTGAGGTAAATCCAGTGATTTTTCCTGCTGCTTTGCCAGTACGAACTAAATCGAAGAAACGGTGTCCTTCACCAAGTAATTCTACTCTTCTTTCATTCCAAATAAAATCAGTTAATGCTTGTCCACCAACAGTTATTCTGTGATTAGTATCACCAAAAGCTCTATCTCGAACTTTATTAAGATATTGTTGCCCTTTAGCATCATTCCCAGAACGGCTATTTGCTTCAGCTGCCATTAATAAAACATCTGCATAACGAATTGCACGATAATTATTTGGATTGGTTAAATTTTGATCCCCAACATTAGCATCTCCTTGACGAGGAATGTACTTTCTATTGAAGAATCCGGTGTGTTTGTAACCCGTTCCATAAGAAACACCAGTATTTGCAGCAGCCCAAGTAACAATATTTAAAATTGCAACATCTCTTCTGTTATCTCCAGCTTCAAAAGCATTGTACGCTTCTTGCGTTGGAACATTAAAACTATATCCAGAATCAAAAAGTGGCCCCGCATAATTTCTAATACCATTGAAACCCACAGCTACGTTACCTTCACTACATTGAAGACATCCGAAACTAGCTCCTTCTGCATCAGTATATTGTACTTCAAATACTGATTCGGCATTATTTTCTCCAGCATTTTCAAAAATAGAATTGTAGTTTGAAACTAAAGAATATGAATTAGAATTAATTAAATTTTCTAATACCGCAGCACTTTCTACGAATTTATCTTGGAATAAAAATACTTTTCCAAGAAGTGCTTGAGCAGCTCCTTTTGTGGCTCTACCTTTTTGAGCGGCAACAGGATTCAAATTATCGATTGCGTATTGCAAATCCAATTCAATTGAAGCATACACCGCCGTAGTTGAAGATCTTGGAATGGTTTTTTCATCGTTTAATTTGAAACGAGCATCGCCTTTCATAGGAATAGCTCCAAACCATTTCACCAACTCAAATTGGTAATACGCTCGCAAGAATCTCGCTTCGGCAATCACTTGATTTTTACCAGAAAAGTCTGTTTTATCTTTAAATTCTAAGATATAATTTGCTCTATTTACTCCTGCAAACATCCAGTTCCAAAGATCTTTCAGATTACTATTTTGAGGCGTGTGCGTCATTTCATCTACTTGTTGAATTCCGATTACATCGGTAGCACTTTCACCACCTGACAACGTATTGTCGGAAGCAATTTCACCCATTAAAACATTGAT